>CATPBF010000032.1 GCA_955652585.1 Candidatus Dormiibacterota bacterium
ATTGGCGGCGCCGCAGATCGTGCCGGCCCCGCCCATGACCATCGAGGCCAGGAGCATGGTGTCGCTGCCCGTGAACAATCGGAAATGGTCCAGGTTGCGCGTGGCCAGGCGAACGTTCTCGAAATACTCGAAGTCGCGGCTCGAATCCTTGATGCCGGCAATCGTGCCCTCCGTCGCCAACTCCGCGACGGTGGTGGGCTCGGCGACTACTTTCGTGAACTGCGGGATGTTGTAAAGCAGCAGAGGGAGTTTGCTGTCCGCCGCGAGACGGCGGTAGAAGGCGCGGACCGTGGCCTGGTCGGTGGGGTAATAAAAAGGAGGCGCGACCAGCGCGGCATTGGCGCCGAGACGGGCTGCCGCGGCCACCTCGGCGCGGGCGGCCTCGAGGTGAGGTTGTGCCACTCCGCAGATCACCGGCACGCGCCCGGCGGCCGCCTCGATGACGCTCTTCAAGACCTGCCATCGGGTTCGTTCCCCGAGCGCAGCACCCTCGCCGGTGGAACCCAAGGCCAACAGCCCGTCAACACCCCCTGAGATGACATGTTCGACGAGCCGTTTGATGCCGGACTCGTCCGCGCTGCCATCGCGATGCAGCGGCGAAACTAGCGCCGGCAACACTCCCGTCAGCTCTTCGATTCGGTTCACGGTCATAGGCTACTCTGGCGCGGATGATCTACCGCCGAAGCGGGCGTAGCGGGCTCATGCTGCCGGCTCTGTCGGTCGGCCTGTGGCAGCGCTTCGGCGGCGATGCGCCTTCGGATGAGAATCGGGCGATCCTCCGCCGGGCCTTCGAGCTGGGGGTCACGCACTTCGACCTTGCCAACAACTACGGGCCGCCATACGGATCCGCGGAGTCGAACTTCGGGCAGATGCTCCGGACCGATCTCGCCGGCCACCGCGACGAGCTCGTCATCTCCACCAAAGCGGGCTGGGACATGTGGCCCGGGCCGTATGGCGATTGGGGCTCTCGCAAATACCTGCTCGCCAGTCTCGATCAAAGCCTCAAGCGGATGGGGCTCGACTACGTCGACATCTTCTATCACCATCGGCCCGACCCCGAGACTCCGTTGGAGGAGACCATGGGCGCGCTCGCGACCGCCGTGCAGCAGGGCAAGGCTCTGTACGTCGGCATCTCGCAATATCAGCCGGCGGGCACGAGTGAAGCGGTGGCGATCCTCAAGGGCATGGGCGTCCACCTGCTCATCCACCAGCCCGTCTACTCGATGCTCAATCGCTGGATCGAGCCGGAGCTCTTGAGCGTGCTGGAGCAGAAGGGGGTGGGCTGCATCGCGTTCTCTCCGCTGGCGCAAGGCATGCTCACCGACCGCTACCTGCACGGCGTGCCTGCCGGTTCGCGCGCGACGCAGGGCTATTCGCTGAATCCCGAAACCGTGAATCAGAACTTGGAGCGCGTGCGAGCTCTCGCCGAGCTCGCCGGTCATCGCGGCCAGAAGGTTTCGCAGATGGCGCTCGCATGGGTGCTGCGCGACCCGCGCGTCACGTCCGCGATCGTCGGGGTCAGCAGCGTGCAGCAGCTAGAGGAAAACCTTGGCGCGCTGGACAATCGGACCTTCAGCAACGATGAGCTCGCCGCGATCGACCGGATCACCGGATGAGCATGGAGCGAGCCGCGGCTCCAAGCCTGCACGAGATCTACGCCACCTGGGGCGAGTATCAAGCGAAGGTCGTCCGAGCGGTCACCCCACTCGATGGTGAGCAGCTCGGCCTCTGCGCAGCTCAGGGGTTGTGGCCGGTCCGGATGCTCGTCAGCCACATCGTCTCCGCGCGCAAATGGTGGTTTCACGATTGGATGGGTGATGGCGGCGTCGGGTGGGATGAGTACGACAGCTGGGACGACCTCGAGGAGATGGCCACCCGCACGGCGCCAGTTCTGGTGCGGGCGCTTGAAGCGAGCTGGTCGTTGATGTCGCCGAGCCTGGCGCGGTGGACGACCGCCGACATCGACGCGAAATTCGCCCGTCCAACTCCCAATGCGGCGGGAGAGAAGCCTGTTCGTACGCGTGGGTGGATTGTCTGGCACGTGGCCGAGCACGATGTCTACCACGGCGGCGAGATCTCGCTCACGCTGGGAATGCACGGCCTGCGCGGACTGGACCTCTAGTTCAAGCGAGCTTTCGGGCAAGGAGCAGGATGTAAGGCGAGGCCAACTTCACATTCCCATCCCGGGATTCGTTCAGTTCGTCGACAAGTTGCGCCATCTGAGTCAGGACTTGTTGATACGTCGCCGGCGGCAGCATGCTCTTGAGCGCCGTCAGCGGGGCGTTGCTCTTCTCCCAGAATTCGAGGAAGCTCGCGACGGAGTCGGACCCGAAATACAGGGTGCGAGGCCGGACACGATCGACGACGCCTGCGCGGCGAAGCGCCGGCGCGCCTCGTCCTCATCACCCCAGGCAAATGGCGAGGGCAGCTCAAAAGCGGGGTGCGCCGAGAACGAGGCCATGAGATCGGAAAGCCGTCCCAGGAATCCGCCCGGGCTGTAGTTGGCCATCGCCACGAGACCGGCCGGTTTCGCGACGCGAAACATCTCCGAAGCCACGAGCTCCGGCCGCGGCGCGAACTGCGCGCCGAACACCGAGGCGACGACGTCATAACTCCCGTCGGCAAATGGCAGTTGCTCGGCGTCCGCCTCGGACCACTCGATCGTGCGGACGTCGGCAGTGCGGGCGCGGCCCAGTTCGACCATGCGCGGCGTGAGGTCGGTGGCCGTGACGACGGCGCCGCGGGCCGCCGCCGCCAGTGCGAAGTTGCCGTTCCCGGCAGCGACCTCCAGGACAGTCGTCCCCGGATCGAGGTCGCAGGCGTCAGCCAGCGCTTGTGCGTGCGGCTCGAGTCTTTCCGCGAGGCTGGTGTAATCGCCGAGCGACCACATCCAGCGCATCCCATCCTTCAGACGGTCGTAGGGGGTGCTCAAGCTTAATTATATACCACATCGGGCTCATGAATTGCAACATCAAGGCTGTTAATCCTCCCCACCTGGTGGGGAGGTCGCCGCGCTCGCCAGGCGAGCCCGGCGGGTGGGGAGAAGGGAACCTGGCTACAGGTCGTTGAGGCGATCGATGAGCCGGCGCAGTCGCCCGAAGTGGCTGCGGTCAAAAGGAAGCCGCAGCCGCGGGAGGTCCGGTACGTCAGCGTCCTGGCGCTCGCCGCTCGAGGCCGTGGTGCGCTCGATGGGGCCGCGGAGGATGTCGGCGAACTCCTGGCTCAGCTGCGCGATCTTGGCGTCGGAGATATCTATGTTGAGCCTCAGGATCAGCTTGCCGTCGACGTAGCGCTGGGAGTGGTAGACCCGATAGAACCGCTTGATGTGGTCGACGGCGTCGTCGAGCGATTCGGTCAGATGGTAGAGCCCGAGGTCCTCGGGGTCGACGTAGCCGCGGGTGAGGAGCGCTGCCTTCAACGTCCGGTCGATCTCGGCCCAGTAGCCATCTCCCGCGGCCTCGATCATCACGATCGGGTGCAGGTCGCTCTTGCCAGTCTGGCTCAGCGTCAAGAGTTCGAACAGCTCGTCCAGCGTGCCGAAGCCGCCGGGGAAGAGGACGAACGCCTCCGCCTCCTTGATGAACATGAGCTTCCGCGTGAAGAAATATTTGAAGTTGATGAGCTTGGGGTCGGAGGCGATGAACGGGTTGGGCTTGGCCTCGAAGGGAAGCACGATATTGACGCCGAACGAGCTCTCCTGGCCGGCTCCCTCGTTGGCGGCGCTCATGATGCCGGGTCCTGCCCCGGTCACGACCATCCAGCCGGCTTCGGCCATGCGTCGTCCGAACTCCTTGGCGAGCAGATAGTTGGGATCGCCGGGCGGCGTGCGTGCAGAACCAAAGACGCTCACCTTCTTGCGGTCTCGGTACTTCGAGAAGACATTGAACGCATAGCGCATCTCCTTGATGGAGGCGTTGATGAGCTTGCGATCGAGGCGGCTCAGGGGCTCGCCCGCCATCCGGATGGCGGTCACCAGCAGTTCGTAGGTCGAGCGGGCGTCGACCGGGGCGAGGTCGAGCTCCTCGACCAGCGCGGTCAGCCTGCGATCGAGGTCCGCGTCGCCAGTCGAGTACAGCCTTCGGCTGCTGGTTCCTGAACGTTTTGGTGGCGGGGTGGATTTAAGCATGAACCACCCGGATATCATTCACGTCCCCGTAGATGCGGGGTGGGAGTCGCATTTGGCAATACGGTACGTAGCTTTCGACGGCGACGACACGCTGTGGCACAACGAGACGCGCTTCCATCTCACCAGACCGCCCTGCGCAACCTCCTGCGCCGCCACGTTCCCGACGCCGACGTCGATACTCACCTATCCGAGGTCGAGATGCGCAACCTCGGGCTGTACGGCTACGGCGTCAAGGGCGGCGGTTAAGATACGGCAAAGCTGTCCGGCCACCTGCTGGGCACGTCCAAATTGAATCTTCGAGGAGGGTCCAGGCATGCAGAACCCACCGCCTCCCCTGCCGTCCTACGGCAGCCCTCCGCCCCGCCAAGTGGAATGCCTCCCCCAGGCGGTGGAATGCCGGCGATGATGTCCGGAGGTGGTGGCCCGATGGCCGCACCGGGCAACCTGGCCAGCCCAGGCATGCGAATCGTCGGCGGCTTGATCGACGTAGTAATCCTCGTGGTCATCTACGGAATCATCGCCTTGATCTTCATCAGCGCCGGCGACGCCGGGGGACTACTACCCGGCTTCTTTCAGCACCGCCTCCTCCCCCTGGCCGGCGTTCTCAGCGTGGTAATCGACGTCGGTTACTTCACCTACTTCTGGAGCTCGCGCGGTGCGTCCGTCGGGATGATGCCCTTTGGCTTCAAAGTCCGCGACATGACGACCGGGCAGTACCCGACGATGGGCAAGGCCGCCCTGCGAGGGTTCATCTGGACCCTTGAGTACGCCTTGACCTTCTGCCTCGTCGGTGCGCTCGGATGGCTCTGGATGCTCTGGGATCCGCAGAAGCAGGCGATCCACGACAAGATGGCGGGAACAATCGTCACGACGACCTGACGGAGGGGATGAAGCGAGGCTGAGGCGGACGATGTGTTGGCGGGGGGCAGGGGGGCTACAGCGGGCCCGGGGATGTCCCGGGCCTCCTGCCACCAATGACGATAGCTGAGCGTTAAAGCACTTCGAGGACAGCCGGCAATTCACCAATCGCGGCAATTCGTCTCCAGCCTTGGCGTGGAAGCTGGTCGTCCGGGACATGCTCGTGGTGCCATGTCACTTCGTAGGGGATGTATACGGCCTGGCCGCCAAGCGTCACCACTGGCACAACATCCGAGCGCAAGGAGTTGCCCACCATGACGAATTCCCCCGGCGCTATCCCGCGCCGTCTGAGGATCGCCTGGTACGAGTCGACGCTTTTCTCGCTGACGATCTCGACCCCGAGAAACAGGTCGCCCAAACCTGATCGCGCAAGTTTTGATTCCTGATCGAAGAGGTCGCCCTTGGTGATGAGCAGCAGGTCGTAGCGACCGGCAATCTGCTTCAGCGTCTGCTCCACGTGGTCGAGCAGTTCGGTTGGCTCCATCAGCATCCGCTTGCCCCAGCCGAGGATGACCTCCAGGTCGGCGGCGGGGATCCGGCCACCCGTCAGCTCGATAGCCGTCTCCAGCATGGAGAGCGTGAACGACTTGACGCCATAGCCGTAGATGCCGAGGTTCTTCATCTCCGTTTCTGCAAGCCGCGCATCAACGTCCGCGTCGGGGACATGGCGCTTCAGCAGCTCGCGGTACTCCCCCTGCGTCATGTGGAACCGCGTCTCGCTGTGCCACAGCGTGTCGTCGCCGTCGAACCCCACCACTCGGACCGCCATCGTGCGATACCGATTATCCAAGTCCCGCGCGGCCGCGCCTATTCGATCAGTGTGTTTTACCTCACTTGACCAGGAGAGCAAGCTGGCGCGCTCGGGGCTCGCGGAGATGTTCTCCGGGGTCGAGATTCTGAGCGAGAAGAATGTCGAAGCCTACCGCTCGGTGCTTCGCCGCCGCCAGATCGAGCCCAAGGAGTTCGTCATGGTCGGCAATTCGCTGCGTTCGGACATCGCCCCGGTGGTCGCCCTCGGCGCGGTGGGCGTACACATCCCCTACCCGCTGACGTGGCATCACGAGCTGATCCCCGAGGACGCAATGCCGAGCGAGGGGTGGCACCGACTTCCGAGCATCTCCGAGTTCGGAGCGCTGCTCGATTCGCTCTGAGCTCTAGGCGGCTCCGGCGCCTGTGCCGCCGCCGGTCATGAGCAGGCCCAACCGCTCTTCTGAAGTGCCCGAGGGCTCGATGCTGACTATGCGGCCTTCGTACATGACCGCGATCCGATCGGACAGCGAGGTGACCTCCTCCAGCTCGGCCGAGACCAGAAGCACGGCTGTGCCCTCGTCCCGCTCGGCCACCAGGCGCCGGTGGATGAATTCGATGGAACCGACATCCACCCCACGTGTTGGCTGGGCGGCCAGCAGCACCTTGGGCCGGCTCCCCATCTCGCGCGCGACGATGATCTTCTGCTGGTTCCCCCCGGACAGCGCGCTCGCCTGCGTTTCGATGCTGGGGGTACGGATGTCGAACTCCTTGATTAGCCGGTTCGCCCATTGAAGGATCGCGCGAAGGCGCAACACGATCTCGTGCCACGCGAAGGCGGGCGAGCGCTCGCGGCCGAAGAAGAGGTTTTCGGCGACCGAGAAATGGAGCACCAGGCCGACGCCTCTGCGGTCCTCGGGTATGTGCCCGACGCCCGCCTCACGCTCCTCGCGCGCGCTGGCGGCGGTCACATCCTGGTCTCCGAGCAGCACCCGGCCGCCGGTCGCACGACGAGTCCCGGCCAGCACCTCGACCAGCTCACTCTGGCCGTTACCCTCGACTCCGGCGATCCCCAGGATCTCGCCCTGGCGGAGCTCGAACGAAATGCCGCGCAGTGCCGGGACGCCACGATCAGATGTGGCGGTGAGGTTCTCGACCTTGAAAGTGACAGGCCCGGGCGTGGCCGGCTTCTTGTCCACGCGCAGCAGCACTGCACGCCCGACCATCATGGTGGCGATCGCCTGCTCGTCGGTCTCCCGGGTGATCAGGTGACCGACCACCTTGCCTCGCCTCATCACGGTGATCCGGTCCGAGATCTCGAGCACCTCGCGCAGCTTGTGGCTAATGAAGATGATCGTCTTGCCTTCCTTGACCAGGCCTTTGAGAACCACAAAAAGCTCTTTGGTCTCCTGCGGCGTCAAGACCCCGGTCGGCTCGTCCAGGACGAGGATGTTGGCGCCGCGATAAAGGACCTTGACGATCTCGGCGCGCTGCTGAAGGCCGACAGGCAGATCGCCCGTGCGAGCGTCGGGGTCGAGCCGGAGGCCGTACTTGCGCGTCAGTTCCTCGATCTCTTTGCGGGCGCGTGAGTGGTCGTAAAAGCCAGGGCCGGCCACGGGCTCACGGCCCAGCATGATGTTCTCGCCCACCGTGAACACGGGGATGAGCATGAAGTGCTGATGGACCATGCCGATGCCAAGCCCGATGGCGTCGCGTGGGCCGGAGATCCTTGCCGATTTGCCATTGATGACGATCTCGCCGGAATCCGAGTGGATGAGCCCGTACAGGATGTTCATCAAGGTGCTCTTGCCCGCCCCGTTCTCCCCAACCAGCGCATGGATCTCGCCGGCGCGAACCGAGAGGTCGACGTGATCGTTGGCGACCACGCCGGGCCAGGCCTTGGTGATGCCGCGCATCTCGACGGCGTTCGAGTCGCGGGCCGATGTGCTCATTCAGTCCCCGGCGAGTACGGGATGCCGTCGGACGCCGGTGGGATGCTCCGGCCCACGATGCCGGCCAGAACGATCAGCGTGAGCACGTACGGCAGCATGCTCAGCAGGTACTGCGACACGTGGATGACAGAGTTGGCGTCGTAGATCGCCTGGCCGAACCCGAAGATCAGACAGGCGATGAAGGCGCCGAAGGGCCTCCACTTGCCGAAGATCATGGCCGCCAGCGCGATGTACCCGCGGCCGTCAGTCATGTTGGGCACGAACGTGTTCGAGATGCCGATGGCCAGGAACGCGCCCGCGAGTCCGGAGAGCAGTCCGCTCGTGATCACTGCTCCGTAGCGGATGGCATAGACGTTGATGCCGGCCGTGTCGGCCGCTTGCGGGTGCTCCCCGACCGCTCGAATCCGCAAGCCCAGCCGGGTCCGGAAGAGCACGATATTGACCAGCACCAGCAGGATCAGAGCCGCATACACGACCACGTTCTGCTGGAACAGGACACGGCCCACGAACGGGATCTGGTCGAGGATCGGGATGTTGACGTAGGGCAAGAGATTGGACTGGCCGACGTGCCCTATGTCCTGCAGGCCATAGATCCGATTGACCAGGAAGAGCGTCATCCCGGCCGCGAAGATATTGATGGCGATCCCACTGACGATCTGGTCAGCTCGAAATCGAATCGAGACCACCGCGTGGATGAGCGCCATGAAGCCACCGGCGGCAATTCCGACCAGCGCGGCCAGCCATGGGTTGTGCAGCGCCAGGTCGGCGACGACAGCGAAGAAAGCACCGGTAAGCATCATGCCTTCCATAGCGATGTTGACCACTCCGCTGCGCTCCGAGATCACGCCGCCGAGCGCCGGCAGAAGCAGCAACGCGGCGGCCTCCAGCGTTGCCCGCCAGAGGTCGGCGGTGATCAGCAAGTGGGCGATGTCGGATAGGAACGTCATGTTTGGCCATCACCTGGCGGCGCCTTCGCCGCCTCAGTCATCAGAGCCGCTCCGGGCGCTTGAGACGCGGGCGCAGCTGGTCTCCGTCTAAAGCGGCCGCCCAGCACGCGCAAGAAGTTGGCCGCGATGCTGAATAGGATGAGCGCCTGCAGCACCTGCACGAGGCTGCTGGAGATGCCGGCATCAGCCTGCATCACCGAGCCACCCGCGTGGAGGGCTCCGAACAGGATCGATGCGAGGAGGATCCCCACCGCGCTGCCCAGGCCCAGCAGCGCCACGGCGATGGCGTCGAAGCCGGTCGTGTCGTTGAAGAACTTGTCGGACAGGTTGTGGTCGACGCCGGCGATCTGGATCGCGCCGGCGAGCCCTGAGAACGCGCCGGCTATCAGCATCGTGACGATGATCGTCCGAGGCACGTTGATGCCGGCGTACCGGGCGGCGCGCTGGCTCTGCCCCACGGCTCGGATCTCATACCCGAGCGAGGTGCGCCACAGGAGGAACGCGAAGACGGCCAGGGCGGCGAGTGCGATCAGAAGCCCGGTGTGAACGCGGTAGACGCCGGCGGGCAGGCCGAAGATGATGAGGCTGTTGTCATTGGGCAGGAATGTGGGCAGGCGTGCCCCGGCTCCAATCGGTGAGGAAACGGAAAATCCGTGCGGCAGCTGCAGCGGGCCGCCGACGATCAGGAAACGCACGAGCCACTGCGCGACGTAGTTGAGCATGATGGTGGTCACCACCTCGTGCGCGCCGATGGTGGCCTTGAGCACGCCTGCGATTCCGGCCCACAGCGCGCCCGCCAGCGCCCCACCAACCAGGACCATCGGCAGGAGGATCGGCGCCGGCAAGGTGTTGAACTTGACGCCGATGACCGTGCACGCGACCGACCCGGCCAACAGCTGCCCTTCGGCGCCGATGTTGAAGAGCCCCGCGCGGAACGGGAGCGCGACCGCGACGCCGGTCATGATCAGCGGAATGAAGAAAACGATGGTGGTTGAGAGCTGGAGGGCGGTGTTCTCGCCGTTCGCGCATGCGAGGCCGAACCCACCGCAGAGTAGGCCCGCGTAGGCGCTCAGCGGGTCGCCGCCGGTGGCGGCGACGATCACCCCGCCGACAAGAAACGCGAATACGACTGACCCGATCGGAACGGCCATTCCGCCGGCGGCGTGGCGCACCGTGCTAGGCACGAGCGATCGACGCGGTCCCCCTGCGGTGGCGGGTGATGCTGCCACTGGTTTTCCTTACCGGATCAAGCGGCCCGTCAAAAAAAGGAGGCGGGCGCTCCGAATGCGCCCGCCCCGATCCATTTATGCGTTACGCCGGGATGTCGGAAGGCGGCGTCAATGTGCCCGCCTTGATCTTGGCCTTGACGTTGTCGAGCTCGGTCTGGATGTCAGCCGGTAGAGTGATGTTGTCGAGCGCGTAGCCGGCGCCATCGTTGGCGATGTTGAAGGTCAACGCTCCAGCTGTGAACTGGCCGTTGACCACGTTCTTGATGGCCGTGTACGTGGCGACGTCCACCTTCTTGAGAGCGCTCGCAATGACGGACGGGTCAGAGTCCTTCTGGTCAGCGTCGACGCCGATGCTGTACACGCCCGCTTGGCCGGCCGCCTGGAGGACGCCCAGGCCACAGCCGCCCGCGACCTGGAACAGGATGTCGGACTTCGCAGAGATCTGGTTGTTCGCGACGTTCTTGCACTTCGCCGGGTCGGTGAAGTCGTTGGAATAGCCGACCAGGACCTTGATCGATGGGTCTTCCATCGTCGCGGCCCACTTGTAGCCGGCGATGTAGTGGTTGACGGGCGGGATGCTGATCCCACCGACCGCACTGATCACGTGCTGGGTCTTCTTAGACTTGCCTTCCTTCTCGAGCATCCCGGCGATCACGCCCACCATCGCGCCCGCGTCTTGCTCGCTGAAGTAGAGGGACTGGACGTTAGGGTGCTTGAGGTCGACGCCGTTGGCGTCAGTGCCGGCGCCGTCGATGATGGCGAAGTGGATGTTAGGGAACTGGCCGGACACGGTGCCGACCGCCGTCGCCATCAGGAAGCCGACCCCGATCACCAGGTCGTAGTTCAACGTGGCGAAGTGGGTCAGGTTGGGCACATAGTCGTCGCCACTGTGGGACTCGACTACGTCACCCTGGACCTTGAAGTCGGTCTTGGCCTTTTCCAGGCCGACGTCGGCGAGGTGGTTGAAGCTCTTGTCGTTCAGGCCCCCGGTGTCGGTGACCAGGCCGATTTTGTACGTCTTGCTTGCGGGGGCCGGCGAGGAGCCACAGGCCGCCAGCAGCATGAGTGCCAAGCCGACCATGCCCAGAAACTTAAGCCGCGAATGACCCATTCTTCCACCCTCACTGAACACAACCCGTACCCAAAGAGCGATGCTCCCGGATCGCGCGATTGTAGCCCAGCGCCGGTTTGAATGTAAGTTAGGCGCGATGCAGCCGCTGGAGGTGATCAGCCGCAAGCGGGACGGCGGCGAGCACTCCCCCGACGAGATCGAATTCCTGCTCTCCGGCTACCTGCGCGGCGACATCCCCGACTACCAGATGGCCGCCTGGCTCATGGCCGTCTGCATCCGGGGCATGACCCGCGCCGAGACCCTCGCGCTCACGCAGGCGATGGTCCGGAGCGGGGAGGTCCTCGACCTGAGCGGGATTCCCGGGACCAAAGTGGACAAGCATTCGACTGGCGGCGTAGGCGACAAGGTGACGCTCATCGGGCCGCCGCTGGCGGCCGCCTGCGGCGTCAAGGTGCCCAAGCTCAGCGGGCGCGCGCTCGCGCACACGGGCGGGACGTTGGACAAGCTGGAGTCGGTACCCGGGCTCACAGTCGACCTCGACCCCGAACGGTTCATCAGGCAGGTCCGCGAGGTCGGGATCGCGGTCGCCGCACAGTCGCCGCACATGGTGCCCGCGGACAAGGCGCTTTACGCCTTGCGCGATGTCACCGGCACCGTGCCGTCGTTGCCGCTCATCGCATCCAGCGTGATGTCGAAGAAGATCGCCGCGGGCGCCGATGCCATTGTGCTCGACGTCAAGTTCGGGCGCGGCGCCTTCATGCCCGATGTGGCCGCGGCGGAGGAGCTGGCGACCGAGATGGTGTTGTTGGGTGAGGGGGCGGGCCGGCGCACGGTAGCGCTGGTTACGGCCATGGACAACCCGCTCGGGCGCTCGGTGGGCAACGCGCTTGAGGTGCAGGAGGCGCTCGATGCGCTGGCCGGCAAGGGTGACGAAGAGCTGGTGCAGGTCTCGCTGGTGGTCGCGCGTGAGATGTGCTGGCTGGCGGAGGTTGGCAACGATCCGGGCGACGCTTTGCGGACCGGCGCCGGCGCGGCGAAGTTTCTCCAGATGCTCGCGGCCCAGGGCGGCCAGATCGAGAAGGGCTTGCCCGTGGCGCCGGTCCAACTTCCGGTGCCCGCGCCAGGCGATGGCTACGTCGAGTCGATCGACGCTCTCGAGGTGGGGCTGGCGGGGCTTGAGCTCGGAGTCGGCCGCAAGAAGAAAGAAGACCCGGTCGACCATGCCGCCGGCATCGTGATCGAGGCGCCGGTGGGCGCCAAGGTCAAAGCAGGCGCGCCGCTGGCCGTCGTGCACGCGCGCACCGAAGAGCTGGCGCGATCCGTCATGCCTCGGCTGCAGAGGGCGTGGCGGCTGAGCGCACACGAGGTTGCGCGGCCGCCCCA
>CATPBF010000033.1 GCA_955652585.1 Candidatus Dormiibacterota bacterium
GGTTAGGACGATGGCCTCGTCGAACCCCGACTCGACCGCCTCGGATTTCGCAAGCGCCGACTGCGCATACGAGCCTGTGATCTTGGCGCGCGCCGGCAGCGACTGGTCCGGGGTGCGCCGCCAAGAGCTGACCATGCACCTGATGCCCCCCTCGATCTCGACGTAGTTGCCGAACGGGATGGCATAGATGAAGAAGCTGTGGTTGAGGTTGTGCAGGCGAACGCCGATTTCTTCGCTCGATGCATACAGGAGGGGACGCACGTAGACGTCGGACTTGAACTCGTTGCGCCGTAGGAGCTCGACTGTGAGGTTGACGAGCTCCTCTGTCGAGTAAGGAAGGGTCATCCGCATGATGTTGGCCGACCGCCGAAGCCGGTCGTAATGGGCCGGGGCCTGTAGGAGGTGCAGCTGCTCTTGCTTGGGGTTCCAGTAAGCGCGAATGCCTTCGAAGCAACCGGTTCCATAGTGGAGGGCGTGCGTCATCAGGCCCAGCTTGATGTCGTGGTACCGGCCGAATTCCCCGTCGTAGAACACCCAGGTGTTCGGGTGGGTCGCGCCCTTTTTCGTCGCCGCCTTCGATTTCGTTTCCACACTCATCTCGAACTAAGTGTAAGGCGACCTGCACAGGGGCCCCGGCTTCTGAAAGAATCGCGAATGTGAGCCTTTATGGAATCATTGCGGACCTGCGCCGGAAGTACCCGACGCCGGCTGCGACCGAGACCCTCGACATGGTCGTCGCCGAGCTCGGGCGCACCCGCGACAACCTCAAGGAGGCGGTCGCCAATTTGTCGAGCAAACCGCTCCCGCCAGGCGGCAAGCCGGTGCTGGACGAGCTGGTTGAGCACGCCCGTGGGGAAGGCGTCTACGACCTCGACTACGGCCCCGACCCGTACGACAAGCCGCCGCTGGAACCGCTCGACGAGGGCACGCTGGGGATTGGGGCGATCCTGGTATTGAGCTCGCTGCTCGGGATCGGGTTGGCGGCCGCCGCGGTGTACGCCGGCATCAACGCGATTTTGCACACGAGTGGCTGAGTTCTCCTTCGACGTCGTTTCGGAGTTCGACCCCGCGGAGCTCACCAACGCGATCGACCAGGCTCGCCGAGAGGTGGGCACCCGCTTCGATTTCAGAGACACGCAGACCTCGTTCGACCGCCAGGACCAGATCATCCTCATTGACTCGGCGAGCGAGGAGCGTGCGAAGGCCGCACTGCAGGTCTTGCGTGAGAAAGCTGCTCGGCGCCAGCTGTCGCCCAAGCTGTTCAAGGCGGACGACCCCAAGACTGTCGGCAAAGGCCGCGGACAGATCGAGGTTCATTTGAACGCGGGCATCACCGATGAGCTCGCCCGCGACCTTCGAAAGCGCATCCAGAACGTCACGCCCAAAGTCCAGGTGCGGATCCAGGGCGACCAGCTTCGCGTGGTGGGCAAAGACAAGGACACGCTGCAGCTCGTGATCAAGAATCTGCGCGAGGCGGAGGACATCCCCGTTCCGCTTCAGTTCACAAACTACAGGTAGCCCCAGGATCGGGTCCGACAGCCCAGGATAGTCGGGTGCTGGTGATCCCGGCGATCGACATCATGAACGGCCAATGCGTCCGGCTCGTTAAGGGGGACTTCGAACAGCGCACCGTGTATTCCGACGACCCGGCCACGATCGCGCTGGACTTCGCCCGCGCGGGCGCGACACGGCTTCATGTCGTCGACCTCGACGCCGCCCGCGGGGAGCCGGACAACCGAATCGTCGTCGAAAGGGTCATCGAAGCCGGGCTGACCGTGCAGGTCGCGGGCGGGGTTCGCACCGCGGCCCAGGTTGAGGCGTGGATCGGCGCCGGCGCCGGGGCAGTGGTGATGGGGACTTCGGCGGTTCGGGACCCGGGTTTGCTGGCGGAGTGTGCGACCCGGTATCCAGGTCATCTCATGGCCGCGCTGGACGTACGGGACGGCCAGCCGGCGGTGAGCGGCTGGACCGAGACCGAGCCGCTCGACATCTCCGTGCTGATCCCGCGCTGGAACGTCCTGCCACTGGCGGGCCTGATCCTGACCTGCACAGAGCGCGACGGGACGCTGTCGGGTCCGGACGTCGCGACCCTCGCCCGCGTGCTCTCGATGACGCACCTGCCCGTGCAGTACGGCGGCGGCATCTCGTCTCTGAACGACATCCGCAAGGTTCGCGAAGCGGGCGCCGCGGGCGTGATCCTTGGACGGTCCCTTTACGAGGGCAAGCTGTCGCTAGAACAAGCTCTGGCGTTATGAACGGCTCGCGCGCCGCACTGGCACTGGCAGCGCTCGCGTCCCTTGCGATCGGGGCATCTGCCTGCGGCGGTCGCGAGGCGGCGGACGACCAGGGCCTTCACCAGGACATCGTCAACGGCACGAGCGGCGCCGAGGTCACATTCGACGCGACGTTGCTCACCGACCCGGTCGAATCGGGAGGGCACGAACGGTTCGAGGTCAAGGCAACCACGGGCGAAAACCTGGAGGTCGACCACAACACCTCCCTGGCCCCAAGCGTCCCCGTCCACGCCGGCGACGCCGTGATCATCCACGGCCAGCTCTACATCGATCCAGGTCCGCGGCTCGGTGTGCACTGCACCCACGCGCACACATCCAGTGGATGTCCCAGCCCAGGCTGGGTCGAATACGCGAATAATTACTACGAATAAATGAGCAGGAACGAGCCGGCTCGACCCTCGAGCTTTGTCGCCAACCTTCGAGCGGGCAACTACGGATTCATCGAAAGGGCTGGACACGTGCTCGGCAACGTCGGGCGCAAGATTGTGCGCCGGCAGGCGTGCTGCGGAAACTACGGGGATCCCGGTTGTTGAATGACGACCGCCGAAGCCCGTGCGGCCGGCCTGATCAAGTAGGAAGAAAACGAAGCTCGCCGCTCGGCTGACCGCTCTCGCCGCCATCGGCGCCGTCTTATTGATTGCGTCTTGTGCCCCCGCACGGACCTCAGCGCCGCCGGCACCGGCTTGCCATACCTGGCTCCCCGCGATCGGTTCGAGCGCCGCACCACTGCCGTCAGGATCTGGGATCCTGGTTTTCGATCGGCTCGACAACTCGCCGAGTTCCGATGCCACGTGGATGTGGTCGGGATCGTGTTGGAGCCAGGAGCCTGGTTTCGGCGGCCATCCCGTTTTCGGTTCGGCGTTGGCGGCCGATCCCCCTGACTCGAGTGTCGTTGCATACGGCGGTTGGGATGCCACCGCACAGGATGCATACGTCGCGCTCTACGAAACGTGGGAATTCCGCGGCGGGGTCTGGAGTCAACTGCTCGGAAGTGGGCCCAAGCTCGCCGGTCCCACTGCGATCGACGATCCGAAGCTTGGTGGGGTGCTGGTAATCGGAAAGGGGGCACAGACCGAAGAGACATGGTTGTTGTCGAAGTCGGGCTGGCGCCAACTGCATCCAGAACATTCGCCCCCAGCTCGGCTTGGAGCGAGTCTGGGCATCGATCCCGCCACCGGCGCCTTGATTGCGTTCGGTGGTTATCGAATCCCCAAAGATGCGATGACAAACACCTGGCGATGGACTGGCTCGGACTGGCAGCTCGAGACGGCGGCTACCGACGAGGTGAACATCCCGCCTTCCGGCCTCGTCGTCGCCGACAATCACTCGCTCTGGTTGCTGGCGGGCGCGCCGTACTCGAATAAGGTCGTGCTGTGGCGTTGGGCGGGCGGCACCTGGGCCTTTGTCGGTGCGAGCACGCCCGGGCCGAGGCTACTTGGCTTTGGAGCTGCCTTCGACGGTCGCGAAATCCTGGTCTTCGGTGGTCTCGATGAATCGTCCGGTACCGGAGCCGCACTGAACACGGCCGAGTGGGCGTGGAGCGGCAAGAGTTGGCGCCGCATCCATTAAGACAGTTTTGAGGAAAAACCTGCCGGTTTTCCCTCACCCCTCCCGCGACTGCGTCGCGGGGGCCCCAGCGCACGCGATGCGCTCTTTCCCGCTGATGGGACTATCGAAATAAGTGCTCCCGGCCACGTCAGTGGGATGCAGGTGCGTTGGGGACGGCGGGAGTTCTCCGGCCTACTAGCACGAAGAAGAGCGTGACGGAGACTAAGGTTTGCGCGCCACCAGCCAACTCGCCGCTTGCGCGACGGGGCGGACCACGATCTCGTCGATGTCGACGTGCGGCGGGCGGGTGACGGCGAAGACGATGCAGTCGGCGATGTCAGCGGCGACAAGCGGCTTCACACCTTTATAGACGGCCTTGGCCGCATCGCGGTCGCCATGGAACCGCACGACGCTGAATTCGGTCTCGACCATCCCAGGTTCGATCTCGGTGACCCGGATCGGCTCCCCGTTCAGCTCGAGTCGCAGCGTGCGTGAGATGGCATGCACCGCGTGCTTGCTGGCCGTGTAGCCTGCCCCTCCCTTGTAGGTCTCGAAACCGGCGATCGATCCCAGGTTGACAATGTGGCCGTGCCTCGCCTTGCGCAATAGGGGCAGGCATGCTCGGGTCATGCGCAGCAGGCCGAGCACGTTGGCTTCCCACATCTCAATCCAGTCCTTATCGGTGCCTTCGGCAATTGGCGTGAGGCCGCGCGCCAGGCCCGCATTGTTCACGAGCACATCTATGCGGCCGAATTTTTTCTTGACCTCGCCGACGAAGGTGTCGATGCTGTCGAGCCTGGTTACGTCTAGTGGGAGGGCCACGCCTGATGAGCCGACGACGCGGCGCACGCGGTCCAGTCGACGGGCGCCCCCCGCGATGCGATAACCGAGGCGGCCCAACGCGGCGACGGTGGCCGCGCCGATGCCCGACGATGCACCCGTGACGACGGCAACCGGCTTGTAACTACTCGCCACTCAAACTCCCCGAATCAAGAACCCGTCGCAACGCCCTCAAGAATGTACGCTAGGGACAGTGATCGAGGTCCTGGCCGGGGTGATCGCCGCTCTACTCATCATGATGGGAATCTTGGTCATGGTGGGGCCCAACGCGAAAGGTCTTCTCAAGCGCATCGGGATGCTGCGCCGGCGCCGGCCATCGCTCTCGGTGTTCCAGCCGGCGCATTCGCGCGAGGTTGCCGCGACAGGCCTTAACCCCAAGACGCAGCGTGTCTTGCTGGCTGCCTCGCGACTCGGCAACTGGCTGCGAGCGCACAACCATGAAGAGATCGCGCGCGCCCTTCGCGGTGCGGCCGGGCGGATCACAAGCGACGAGCCGGCGGGCCTCTACGCAATGCAGACGGTCCTCCGCCGTGTCCGCTCGCTGAACCTCGACGACGGCGGGGCGCAGGAGCGGCTCAAGGCGCTCTCGAATGAGCTGCGGGACGCGGTTCAGGATCGCTTCGAGCAGCTGGAGTTGCTTCCCTTCCGCCGACCTTGAGGCGCGGCTGGAACCCGCGCCGAGAGATTCGGTGACCAGGTGGTCCAGATGCTAGGCGCGGCCGAGCACCGGAGCGAGCGCATCGCGTAGATGCGTAAGCGAGGAGCGGAGGCCGCAACAACGCAGATGGGCCGCATGGGCGCCGAAGATCCGGAGAGCGCTTCCGGCCGCGCCTCATAACCAATCGCGGGCCTGCCCCGTTTCATCTACGTGCGAGCGACACCAGCACAGATCGTCTAAGCGTCCTTCCCCAGGTTTCGCCAGCGCTCGCACGCCATCACCTCAGATCGGGTCCCGGCGCAGGACTTTCGGCAGATTTTCGCGCGGCAGCTCGATCCTTGACGGCGTGATCAGGCAGAACTCCGGGGGCGGACCCAGCACCATCATTCGCCGCCACAAGCTGACCCCCGGCCCGCCTGAGTAGGGCCGCAGGCGTTCGTAGTGGTCGGGGTATCCCACGCCTGCCGGCTTCGAGAACTGGATCTCGAAGCCCGAGCCGACCGGCGCTTCGCCGCTGACGAGGCTGTAGAGCTTGCCCACCCCGTCCACTGCCATGCGCGCGGCGGTGTCGTGGGCCGGAGTGCGGACGCCACTCACTGCCGCCGCGTTGAGGACATCCAATGCCGCCGAGTTCTCGACCAGGTACCAGTCGCTGTAGCGATCGCCGACCTTGAAAGTCGAGGAGCGGATGAAACCGCTCGGCGGCGCGCTCGCCAGCGCCGTGTGAAATCGCCTCAGCGCGTCCTCGTAGACCGCCACCTCCACACCGCCTTCCGGTCGGTGGCTGAAAACGTAAGCGAGCATCAGGAGTTCGAGGTCTTGGCGGCTTTGGATCCCTTCGGTCCCTTGCCGGATTCGACGTACTTTTTCAAGGCGGCCATGTTGCTGCGTATGCCTGCTGCGTACTGGCCCGCGAGCAAGCCGCCCGCGAAGCGCAGGAGCCCGCTCAGCTCGTAATCCATCTCGTACACGACGTGGGTCGTACCGTCCTTCTCTCTGTACGTGTATGACCATGTGCCCTTCAACGGCCCGCGAACGAATGTGCCCGCGCACCGCTTCGGCTTGTTGTAGACGTTCTGCTCGACCTCGAGCTGCTCCTTGATACCACCAGGCAGATCGAGGTGATAGCGATAGCGCGTGCCCTTTCCAGGCGGATTCTTGTCGAGCTTCTCGATTCTCGCGACGTAGCTCGTCCATTTCGGCGCGTTCGTCGCATCCTCCTGCACCACCGCCCAGACCCGCTCAGCGGAGGCATCGATATCGACTTCCTCTTTCAGCCTGGTCACCCTGCGATTATCAGTCGAAGTGAGCGAAGCCGACGGCCCGGAAGCGGGCCCTCCCGCGATTGGGTCGCGGGCGTCCCAGCGGACGTTGGGAGCTCTCCGGCATCGTAACTATCGGCTCTTTCTGACCGGGCAGATCATCTCGACCGTCGGGACATGGATGCAGAGCGTCGCCATGCCCTGGCTGGCGCTCCAGCTCACGCACAGCGGCCTACTCGTTGGGCTCGTCCTCGCCGCGCAATTCACGCCAGTGCTCCTCGGCAGCCAGTTCGGAGGTGTGGTCGCCGACCGCTACCGGAAGCGCACGGTCCTACTCGTCACGCAGTCGCTGTTCACGCTCCCTTCGTTCGCGTTGTTCGCGCTGTCCGCGACGGGCCATGCCCAGTACTGGATGGTCCTGGTGGCTGCGGCCGCGACCGGCACGATCAACCTCTTCGACGTCCCCGCGCGCCAATCCTTTCTCATCGAGATGGTCGGGCGCCAGGACCTCATGAATGCAATCGCGCTCAATTCGTCTGTTTTCAACGCGGCCGCCGTCATCGGTCCTTCCATCGCGGGATTGATCATCGGGGCGGTCGGCGTCCCACTTTGCTTCCTCGCCAACTCGCTGAGCTACCTCGCGGCGGTCGGGGCGCTTTTGCTGATGCGAGCCCTGCCCGCCGTTGTGCCCGAGCACCACGAGCAGCCCTGGCTTGAACGCGTTGCTCAAGGTGCCGCATATGCTCGGCGCGAGCCGCTCGTGGGCATGATGCTGGTCGCGGTAGCCGTGTTCTCGCTTTTCGCGATGAACCGGCTGACCCTGATACCGCTGTTCGCCGACCAGGTCCTGCATGTCGGAGCGCAGGGCTTCGGTTTCCTGTTGGGCTCGATGGGCCTCGGCGCGCTTGCCGGCGCCCTCACGCTGGCATTCTCACCAAGCCTCGGCGCGGATCCTCGGCGTCAGTTCTGGATGGCCCTCATCTGGGTAGCGGCCTTGCTGGTGTTCGCGGCGTCGCAGGTCTACGCGTTGTCGCTCGTCACCCTGTTCGTGGCGGGCTACTGCCAGATCTCGTTCGTCGCCACTGCCAACAACCGCATCCAGACCATCACGCCCGATCACCTGCGCGGCAGGGTGATGGCGCTGTACGCGCAAGCGTTGATCGGGGTGGGGCCGATCGGCAGCCTGCAAGCAGGCGCGTTGGCCACCGTCCTCGGAGCGCCGCGGGCCATGGCGATCGGGGCGGTTGTCGCCGGCGTCGTGATCGTGGCGATCCGGCTCTCCAGGCCGGAGGTATTCGCGCCGACCTAGCTCTCTAGGTTTTTGGCGTCGGGAACCGAACCTCCGAGCGTGGGCCGTATCCACGAAATGACCGATTTCCCGTCCGGAGCATTACCGCCACTGCGGCTGCAAATGCCATAGCCCCGGCCAGCAGAACTACGTACGTCGGAGCGCCAAACCCTATGGCCGCAAGGCCCGCGATGGCGGCGCCTACCGAAGCCACGATCACCGACACCATGCCCGGCAGGGTCACGGCGCCGTGAAACACGGTGCCCAGGGTTGGTGCGCTTGCCGGTCCGAGCCCGAGTGTCTGTAGCGCCCCAGGCAGGTCGTCATAAGCGCTGGTGATGAAGTTCGGCTCCAGCTCAGGGTGGAGCTCGAGGTAGGCGTGGCGAAGCCTGTTCATCCCGACCACCCATCTGTAGTCGTCAAGGTTGAGCATCAACAGGCGCCTGACCGTGGCGACGCCGACGAAGAAGACGACCCCGAGCATGAAGATCGCAACTGCTATGAACGTCGTGCCGAAGCGGTCGGCCTGGGCGACGAGCGCGAGAGCGATCACCGCGCCGGACAGGATGCCCAGGAACATGTTCACGCGGCCAAGCGATTCCGTGTAGGTCAGCGAGCGGGTCGCGAGCAGGCTCCAGTGCTCGGTAGCGAGGATCTGCAGCTTGGTCGCGGCCGCAGACTCGCGACCAGCGGGCGGAAATTCGGTCGACATGTTCTCTCCTTAGTCGCGGGGTAGATATCGAGGCAGGTCCGAAAGGGACTCGAAGCCGTGCGAGGCGAGGTAGGCCGCGATGCCGTCGTGCACTTGGGCGATGGCGTTGGGGCTGACGAACGTGGCGGTGCCCACCTGAACAGCAGCGCAGCCGGCGACCAGGAACTCGAGCGCGTCGTCCGCACGCATGATGCCGCCGATTCCGATCACCGGGATGCTCACCGCGCGCGCCGCCTGGTGCGCGAGATGCACGGCCAGCGGGCGGATGGCCGGCCCCGACAGGCCACCGGTGCGAAAGCTCAGCCTTGGCTGCCGCGTGGTGAGGTCGATCGACATGCCCACGAACGTGTTGATCGCGGAGAGTGCGTCGGCGCCGGCGGCCTCGCACGCCCGAGCGATCACTCCGACGTCGGTAACCATGGGCGTGAGCTTCACCCACACCGGCAGGTCGGTCCGCTTGCGCACCGCATCCGTCACGGCGGCTGCCGCGCGCGGGTCGTTGCCGAAATACAGGCCGCCCTGCTCCACGTTCGGGCAGGAGATGTTTATCTCGAAGCCTGCCACCCCTGCCACACCATCCAGACGCGCGGCCAGCTCGCCGTATTCAGCCGCGGTCTCGCCATTGATATTCACGAGCACCGGGAAGTCCCATTGCGCCCACTGCGGCGCGTAGTCACGAATCAGGCCTTCAACTCCAGGTCCCTGGAGGCCGATCGCGTTGAGCATCCCAGACGGCGTCTCGACGATGCGGGGCGGCGGGGTCCCTGCTCGCGGGCGTAGGAAGATGCCTTTCGACACCATCGCGCCCAGCGCGCGCCGCTCGAGCAACGGCACCTCGGTGCCGTAGCCAAACGTGCCCGAGGCCGCGAGCACGGGCCCCCTCAGCTTCAGCCCGCCGATCTCGACCGACATATCGATCGTCATGAGCTGATCGCGTACGGCAGGTGGACCGGCAGCATCGACCACTCGACGTCCGCTGCGCGGTACACGGGTCCCTCTTTGCATGCGCGGTCGTAGCCGCCTCGCGCCAGGGGCACGGCACAACCAAGGCAAACCCCGGTGCCGCAGCCCATGTAGGTCTCGACCGCGACCTGGGCGTCCGGCCAGCGCATCGCCACCGCGGCGAGCATGCGGTTCGGACCGCATGCGAGCACCAGGTCGGCATCCGGCACGGCCGCCACGGCGGTGCCGGCGAAGCCGCGCGATCCGTCATCGGTGGCCCAGATCTGCTGGTCGCCGTCGGCTTCGGAGCAGAGCTCATCCACGGATCGGGCCCCATGCACCCATGTCACGCCCATCCCGGCCGCGCGCGCTTCTCGAGCCGCCAGCGGCATCGGCGCCACGCCCAGTCCGCCACTGACCAGCGCCACCGAGCGCGGGCCCGGCGACAGTTCGAAACCGTGCCCGAGAGGGCCGAGGCAGCTGATCGTGTCGCGCGCCGTCATCGCCAGCAGCTGCTCGGTGCCGCCGCCGACCGCTTTGAGAATCACCTCGATGCGGTCGCCTTCGGTCCTGTAGACCGAGAACGGACGCCTCAGCAGCGGGCCCGGCGACCAGCCGAGGTTGACGAACTGGCCGGCGCGAACGGACTGGGCGATCTGGGGCGCGTCGAGCGAGAGCACGAACATCCCGCGAGCGACCTCGCGGCGCGCCACCAGCGGCGCTTCCACGAGAAACACCAGCTAGTTTCTCCCCACCCGGCGGGCTCGCTTCGCGAGTACGCCACCCTCCCCACCAGGTGGGGAGGAGGCACCTTGTCTCCATTCGTCGATCGTCTTCACCACCGTCTCATCGGGCGCGATCGCGGCCGATTCGAGCAGGGCCGCAGCGGTGTCGAGCGAAGTGAGGCACGGGATGCGCCGCTCCACCGCCGCCCTCCGGATCTCGAAACCGTCCTTGAACACCGGTCCACCCGCCTCGCCCGACTCCGTGTAGATGTTTGACATCGTGTTGATGACGAGGTCGACCTCGCCGGCCATGATGACGTCGAGCACGGTCGGCCCCTCCTCGCCGATCTTGGCCACGAGTCGCGGCGAGAACCCCGCGGAGTGCAGCGCTCGCGCGGTGCCGTCCGTGGCCACCAGGGTGCAGCCCATCTGCACGAGGCGCGAGACGATCGGAAAGATCTCCGGCTTGTCGACATCGGCGATGGTGAGCAGCACCGCCCCGCCCGGTCTTATGTGGACGCCGGAAGCAGCAAAGGCCTTGCGCATAGCGGCCGCGAGTGTGCGGTCGATCCCGATCGCCTCGCCGGTCGACTTCATCTCTGGCCCGAGGTACGAGTCGACGGCAGGCAGCTTGTTCATGGAGAAGACCGGCGCCTTGACGGCGACGAGGTCTCGCGGCGGCACGAGGCCGGTGGTCCACCCAAGGTCGGCCAGCTTCCCGCCCAGCATGACCCGCGTCGCCATGTCGACCATGGGCACGCCCGTGACCTTGGACAGGAACGGCACGGTGCGAGACGCGCGCGGGTTCACCTCGAGCACATACACCTTGCCCCGATGGACGACGTACTGCACGTTCACAAGACCGCGCAGCCTCAGGTGACGTGCGATGCGGACCGTGTAGTCGATCACGTCCTCGAGCTCTGATGGTTCGAGGCCTGGCGCGGGGTAGACGGCGTACGAGTCGCCCGAGTGCACGCCGGCGCGTTCGACGTGCTTCATGACGCCGGGGATGACGACCGTGTCGCCGTCCGTGACCGCATCGACCTCGACCTCATCGCCCTGGAGGTACTTGTCCACCAACACGGTGCCGCGCGGCATCGCGCCAATCGCCCACACCATGTATCGCTGCAGCTCCCGGCGATCGTGCACGATCTCCATCGCGCGTCCGCCGAGGACGTATGACGGCCGCACCAGCACCGGGTAGCCCGCGCGCTCTGCAATGAGGACCGCCTCCTCCACGGTCGTGGTGGTTCCGCCCACGGGCTGCGGGATCCCGATCGCATCGAGAGCCGCCGCAAAGGCGCGCCGATCTTCGGCCAGGTCGATGGCCTCCACTGCCGAGCCGAGGATCGGCACCCCGCGCTCTGCAAGTGGCTCGGCGAGGTTGATGGCGGTCTGACCTCCGAACTGGACAAGGGCGCCGGCAACCCGCTCGGCCTCGGCGACCTGCACCGCGCCGTCGAGGTCGAGGGGCTCGAAGTAGAGGCGATCCGACGTGTCGAAGTCCGTGGACACTGTCTCAGGGTTGGAGTTGACGAGCACGGCGCGCACACCGGCCTCGCGCAGCGACCATGCGGCATGGACCGAGCAGTAATCGAACTCGATCCCCTGACCGATCCGGATCGGCCCGGATCCCACCACCAGAGCGGTCTGAGCCGCGACCGGCTCGCTCTCGCCCTCCTCCTCCCAGCAGGAGTAGTAGTAAGGTGTCGCGGCTTCGAACTCGGCGGCGCAAGTATCGACGAGCTTGTATGTGGGCGCCGACCTCTCCACCGATTCGCCCCGAAGCGCAGCGATCATCGTGTCGGAGAAGCCCGCGCGCCGAAGGTCGCGGACGTCGCCTTCCTTCTCCAAGCGCGTGATCGTCATCAATCTGTCGATGAACCAGCGGTCGATACCGCTCCGGGCGGCGATGTCAGCGGGCTGCGCACCGTTCCGAAGCGCGTGGAGCAGCGCAAACAGTCGCCGATCGTTGGGCTGGTCGATGAGCTCCGCTCGCTCCAGCTCCGCGGCGGAGGGGGGCTTCTGCTCCAAAGAGCGCATCGCTTTCACAAGGGCGCCTTCGAAAGTGCGCTCGATCGCCATCACCTCGCCGGTGGAAGCCATCTGCGTGCCCAGCCGGCGATCGCCCGCCGGGAATTTGTCGAACGGCCACCGGGGGATCTTGACGACGCAATAGTCGAGCGCCGGCTCGAACGCGGCAAAGGTGCGGCCCGTGATCTCGTTGCGAATCTCCTCGAGCCGCCGGCCCACCGCGACCTTCGCGGCCACTCGTGCGATCGGATATCCGGTGGCTTTGGAAGCGAGCGCCGACGAACGGCTCACGCGCGGATTGACTTCGATGACGTAATACGTCGAGCTCTTCGGATCCAGGGCAAACTGCACATTGCATCCGCCTTCGATGCCGAGTGCGCGGATGATGCGGATCGCAGACGAGCGCAGCATCTGGTGGTCTCGATCAGACAGCGTTTGCGCGGGCGCGACCACGATCGAATCGCCGGTGTGAACGCCCATCGGGTCGAGGTTCTCCATGTTGCAGACCGTGATGCACGTGTCGCCGGCGTCGCGCATCACCTCGTACTCGATCTCCTTCCAGCCCCAAAGGGAGCGCTCGATGAGGACCTGGTGGATAGGCGAGGCGTCCAGGCCGCGCTTCGCGATCGTCCTCAGGTCAGCCTCGTTGGTGACAAAACCACCGCCGGTGCCGCCGAGCGTGTACGCCGGCCGGATCACCACCGGCAGGCCGATCTCGGCTACGAAAGCGATCACCTGGTCGATCGATTCGCAGACACTCGACAGCGGCACCGGCTCGCCGATCTGCTCGAGCATCTCCTTGAATGCCTGGCGGTCCTCCGCTTTGCGGATGGTCTCGATGTCGGCGCCGAGCAGCCGGACATGGTGGCGGTCGAGCACCCCGGCGGCGGCCAGCTCGGTCGCGAGGTTGAGGCCAGTCTGGCCGCCGAGCGTCGGCAGCAGGGCGTCCGGCTTCTCGCGCGCGATCACCCGCTCGACGGCGTCCACGGTGAGCGGCTCGAGGTAGACGCGGTCGGCCACGTCCTCGTCGGTCATGATCGTCGCGGGGTTGGAGTTGACGAGGACCGTCGTGATGCCTTCCTCGCGCAGCGCCTTGCACGCCTGCGTGCCGGCGTAGTCGAACTCCGCGGCCTGGCCGATCACGATCGGTCCGGAGCCGAGGATGAGCACCTTCTTCGGTTTCTCCGGCTGTGCAGCGCCCCCAACCGCCTTCAACATCGGACGTCGGTTGCGGACCATCTCCACGAAGCGGTCATAGAGGTGCTGGTTGTCCTGCGGCCCGGGGCAGCCCTCGGGGTGGTACTGGACGCTGAAGGCGGGCAGCGTGCGGTGACTGAGACCCTCCACCGACCCGTCATTGAGGTTGCGCTGGGAGACGAAGACGTCGCCGGGCGGTAGCGAAGCCGCGTCGACCTGGAACTCGTGGTTCTGACTGGTGATGTGCACCCTGCCGGTTTCCAGGTCTTTGACCGGGTGATTGGCGCCGTGATGGCCATAGGGCAGCCTCGACGTGGTGGCGCCGGCGGCACGACCCATGATCTGGTGGCCGAGGCAGATGCCGAATAGAGGAATGCGCCCGAGCGCGTCGCGTGCCAGTTCGACCGGCCGATCGAGGACGGCCGGGTCACCAGGACCGTTTGACAGCACGAGACCGTCCGCGCCCGCGGCCGCGACATCCGACCACGAGGCCGTATGCGGAAGCACGATCACCCGGCAGCCCCGCTCGCGCAGAGAGCGGAGGATGTTCGACTTCACCCCGTAGTCCACGACCGCGATCACGAGCCCGTCGCCGTCAGCCCGGTGCGGCAAGCGCAGCTCCGGAGGAAGGGGGTCGAGCCATTCCGCGCTCGCCGTCCGCGACGTCTCGGCGACGAGGTCCTGCTCGGCGAGAGGGGTGACCCGACGTGCGGCCAGCGCCAGATCTTCGAGGCGCCTCCGATCGGGCGCAGTGTCTTCGTGCGTGAGGACGGCCCGGAGCGCGCCGTGCTTACGGATGTGCCGGGTCAGAGCCCGGGTGTCGATGTCGGCGATCGCAGGCACGCGCCAACGCTGCAGGTACTCGTCCAGCGAAGCCTCGCTGGAGTGGTGGCTCGGCTGTGGGCACGCCCACCGCACGACCAGCGCGCGCGCCCACGGGCGCGCAGACTCCGCGTCGGCTTCGCGCACTCCGTAGTTGCCCTGGAGCGGATAGGTCATGCAGATCATCTGCCCGGCATACGAAGGATCGGTCAGCACCTCCTGGTAGCCGGTCATGGCCGTGTTGAAGACGACCTCGCCTTGCCCGAGAACATCTGCGCCCAGCGCCGCGCCGACGAAAGCGCGGCCGTCTTCGAGCACCAGCGCCGCGTAGCGGTTTCTAGATGGCAACTATCACCGCCTGGTCGATGCCGTCTTCCTCGGCGACGAGGACCTCGATGCGCTCCGAGTCCGACGTGGGGACGTTCTTGCCGATGTAATCGGGACGTATGGGCAGCTCGCGGTGGCCGCGGTCGACCAGCACGGCCAGTTGGATCGCCCGCGGGCGCCCGAAGTCCATGAGCGCATCCATCGCGGCTCGCGCCGTCCGCCCATGGTGGATGACGTCATCCACGAGCACGACCACCTTGCCGTCGATATCCGGCATGACCGACTGTCCGCTGTGCGCGGGTACGCGCAGGTGGCGATCGTCGCGGTGCTTGCTGATGTCGAGCGCACCAACAGCGACGGGCGCCCGCTCGAGCTCCATCAAGCTCTCCGCCAACCTGCGCGCGAGGTGGTCGCCCTTCGCCATGACGCCGACCAGCACCAGGTCGCCGGCGCCGCGGTTGCGTTCCAGGATCTCGTGCGCGATCCGCGACAGCGAGCGGCGGATCTGGTCCGCATCCATGACGGTGGCCTTGAGGCGTCCCTGCTGGATCGCGCTCATGCAAGCACCTTGTCCAGGAGCGCCATCCGGATGTAGAGGCCGTTGCGGGCCTGGCGGAAGTAGGCGGCGCGCGGATCCGCGTCGACCTCGGGAGCGATCTCATCGACCCTGGGCAGCGGGTGCATCACGATCGCCTCCTTCCTCATGCGAGCCAGCGTCGAGGCGTCGATTCGGTAGACGCCCTTGAGGGCGAGGTAAGAGGCCTCGTCGCTGAAGCGCTCCTTCTGGATGCGCGTCTGGTAGATGACGTCGACCTGAGGCAGGACAGCGTCAAGGTCCTGCGACTCGACCCATTGCACATGGTGCTCGTCGAGGTGCTCCTTGATGTCGTCCCTCATCGCCACCTGCGGGGGCGCTACGAAGCAGATTCGGATGTCGCGAAACTTGCTGAGCAGGTAGGCCAGCGACCTGACCGTGCGGCCGTTCGCGAGGTCCCCCACCATCGCGATGCGGACGCCATCGATGTGGCCGAGCTCATCGCGGATCGTGTACAGGTCGAGCAGTGCCTGCGTCGGATGCTGGCCGGGGCCGTCGCCGGCATTGATGACCGGAACCGAGCTCACCGCGGCGGCGCGCCTGGCCGCGCCCTCCTCGTTGTGACGCAGTACGATGAGGTCGGCGTAGCCGCTCACGATTCGGATGGTGTCCTCGAGGGTTTCGCCCTTTGCGGCCGACGAGAACTCGCGCGCGTTGTCGGTGCCCATGGTGCGGCCGCCCAGCCGGAGCATCGCAGCCTCGAAGGACAGGCGAGTGCGCGTCGAGGGTTCATAGAACAGTGCTGCCATCACCTGGCCGTTGAGCCGTCCCGAGAAATGGTGCGGCTGGCGCTTGATCTCGTCGGTTCGATCGAGCAGCTCTTCGAGGAGGGCCCTCGAGAACTGCTGGCTCTCGATCACGTGCCGGAGGCGGCTTCCGATGGCCATGAAAAATCCTCCTTCCCGACCTCTCTTGGATCGGACTTAAAGGAACCCCGGCGCGTTGCGCCGTCATGCGAAGTTTATCAGCTACCGTTGTTTACGTGAATAAACGGCCGGGGCACGTCGTGGTCACGACCGAGGTCGCGGTCTGCTCCTTCTGCGGCCGCCCCCGCACCTTGCGGCACGAAGAGCATCAGCTCGGCACGCTCGTGCGCACGATCATCACCTGCGAGACCTGCCACCGCACGCTGTCGAGCAGGATCGGCGTCGCCGCCACGGCACCGGCCGACCCTGAACCCGTCGCGGGAGAACCCGCGCCCGCGGCGGAACCCGCTGCCGCTGCGCCGAAGGCGGCCGAACGGCCCGCCAAATCAATCGTGCACCGCAAGGCCGCGGCCACGAAAGCAACTACGTCGAAGAGCCGACCCAAGAAGACCAAGTGACCGAGGCGGCGGTCGTGGTCGAGCGTCTCGAGAAGACGCTCGGAAAGAACAAGGTTCTGCGAGGCATCTCGTTTTCAGCCCAGCCCGGCGAGATCTTCGGGTTGCTCGGACCCAACGGCGCCGGAAAGACGACCACGCTGCGCATCATCTGCACGCTGCTGTCGCCGGACAGTGGAAGGGTCGAGGTCCTAGGCTTCGATACTCGCACGGCCCCGCAAGAGGTCCGAAAGCGCGTCGGCGTCGTGACGGCCGACATCGGAATCTATCCACGCCTGTCTGCGCGCGAGAACATCGCCTACTTCGCCCAGCTCAGCGGTGTGCCCGACGCCGACCTGAAACGTCGCGTCGATGCGGTCATCGAGCGCCTCGACGTCAACTCGTTTGCCGACCAGAGGGCCGAGAGTCTGTCATCTGGGCAAAAGCAGAAGCTCGCGATTGCCCGGGCGATCGTCCACGACCCGCAGGTCCTGATGTTCGACGAGCCCACATCCAACCTCGATGTGCTCGCCTCCAGAGAAGTGCGCGAGTTCATGGTCGAGTCGAAAGAGCGCGGCAAGTGCGTGATCTTCTCGACCCACGTGATGCACGACGCCGAGCGGCTGTGTGACCGCCTCGCGATCTTGCATCAGGGCCAGGTAGTGGCGAGCGGATCCACGGCCGAGGTGCGGGGCGCTCGCCGGGACCTGGAGGATGCATTCCTCGAGCTGGTCGGAGTCAAGTAATGCGAACGGCCTGGATCGTCTACAAGAAAGAGATCACCGAAATCCTGCGCGACCGCCGCACCCTCATGGCGATCGGCCTCGCCGCACTGGCAACGCCGATTGTGCTCGGCGTGATCTCGCAGGTCGCCACCAAAACCGCCACCCAGGAGTACACGATCGGCTACGCCGGCGACGTCCCGACAGGGCTCGACGGGCTGCTCCGCGCGACGAGCCTGAAGCTGGTGCCGGTGTCCGATCCCGCGGCGGCGGCCGCGCGTCAGGTGGACATTGGCGTGGCCTTCAAACCGGGCGAGATCGACGAGTACTACGACCCCAGCCGCCAGAGCGCGCAGATCGCCGACACCCGCCTGCGGACGGTGCTCGGGCAGTACAGCGCGGCGCAGGCGGCGGCCGCCCTGCAGCAGCGTGGCATCGACCCCGGCATCCTGACGCCCGTACGGATCGTGGCCCACCCGCTCAGCTCGCCGATCCAGGCCGCGTCCAACGCCTTTCTCAGCTTCTTCCTCCCCTACATCCTCATCACCATGATCCTGACCGGCGGTTTTTCGGCCGCGCTCGACAGCTCGGCTGGGGAGCGCGAACGCAGGACGTTGGAGAGTCTGCTGCTGACGCCGGCTCCTCGCAGCCGCATCCTCCTGGGCAAGATCGGGGCCATCACGACCATCAGCCTCGTAGCCGCCGTGGCCGCGATCGGGTCGATGTTTGTCGCGCTCGCTCAGATCTCGCTGCCGAGGGAGTCCGGAATCGGACACTTCACACTCAGCCCGGTGGCGGTGCCCGTGATGGTGTGGGTCGCGATCTTGATCGCCGTCAGCTTCAGCGCCGTCACGCTCGCGCTCGGGACCCTGGCGAAGACGTTCCGCCAGGGCCAGGCCTACGTCACGCCCCTGTACTTCATCACCATCTTCCCGGCGTCGATCATCCTGTTCATCCCTGACTTCAACCCGAGCCTGGCGTACTACCTGATCCCGATCCTCAATGCCGTGCTGGTGCTGCGGGACGCCATCGTTCACAACGCCGTGGAGTGGCCGACGCTCGTGGTGACCTCGATCAGCCTGGTCGCGACTGGGGCGCTGGCGTGGTACGCGGCGCTGCGGCTCTTCACGCGCGAAGCCCTGCTTACACGCTCGTAGTGCTGTCACACTGTTGGTGAGAGGCAGTGGTCATGCAGCGCGACGATCGGCTTCGCAGCCTGGAGCGGAAGAGCATGGAGTCGATCTTTGCTCCCCTGGACGCAAACGAGCCTCTGCCGCGCGAGCTCCTGAAAGACGCTCGTAGGTATAAGACCCTCGGCCGTTGGGAGCTGGCGGGCGCACTCTGGCTGCCGGCGGTGGTCGTCGTACTGTTTCTCGGCGCCTTGACCGACGTCGGTACGACCATAGCGCTCGGCGCCGTGGGCCTCCTCTTGCTCGGTTTCGTCGTGTTCGCCATCACCGGTCGGCGTCGCCGCTGAAATAGCGGATCTCGACAAGGGGTAATAATGCGAGCCATGAATGGAGCCGTGATTGCTGCTTTGGGCCGTTCTCCTATCGGCCGCGCTCGCAAAGGGTCTCTGGTCGACGTCCGGCCCGACGACCTCGCGTCCTACGTAGTCACCAAAGTGCTTGAGCAGCTGCCGCAGCTCGAGCGCTCCGAGATCGAAGACCTCATCTGCGGCTGCGGCCTGCCCGGGGGCGAGCAGGGCCATAACCTCGGCCGAGCAGTGTCGATCCTCAGCCGGCTCGACGTCCCCGGCGTCACCGTCAACCGCTATTGCTCGTCATCGCTCATGACCACCCGAATCGCCGCACACGCCATCGAGGCCGGCGAAGGCGACGTCTTCCTGTCTGTCGGCGTGGAGTGCGTGTCGCGCTACGGCAGCGGCTATCCCGATGCGCCGGACACGTACAACGCAAGGCTCGTGCCCGGAAACGCCGAAGAGTACCCGGACATATACATCTCCATGGGCCAGACGGCCGAGAACGTGGCTCGCCGCGAGAAGATCAGCCGCGAGGAGCAGGACCGCTACGCCGTGAAGAGCCAGAACGCGGCAGTGAAGGCGCGAGACAACGGCTTCTTCGACCGCGAGATCATCCCGGTGCCGTTGCCCAACGGCCAGATGTTCAGCAAAGACGACGGCCCCCGGCCGGGGACGACCATGGAAGTCCTGGCGACCCTCAAGCCGGCGTTCCGCGACGACGGCACCGTGACGGCGGGCAATTCGTGCCCGCTCAACGACGGCGCCGCCGCGGTGGTCGTGATGTCCGAGCGCCGGGCCAAGGAGCTGGGCATCAAACCCCTGGCCCGCGTGGTCTCGACTGGCCTGACCGCGCTCGAGCCTGAGTTCATGGGCCTTGGTCCCATCGAAGCCTCGAAGCAAGCGCTCAAGCGCGCCAAGATGACGATCGACGACATCGACATCGTCGAGATCAACGAAGCCTTCGCCGCACAGGTCATCCCGTCGGCGCGAGGGATCGGAGTCGATCCGTTCAGCGACAAGCTCAACCCGCACGGCGGGGCGATTGCGCTGGGCCACCCGTTCGGGATGACCGGCGCCCGCATCCTGTGCACGTTGCTCAACGGCCTGCGGGAAAGGGACAAGACCTACGGGCTCGAGACGATGTGCGTCGGCGGAGGCCAGGGCATGGCCATGATCGTGGAGCGCCTGAACTAAGACCGCCTCGTAACTACGGTCCCGTGGAAGCGGATGCTCCCACCAGGGGAGCCAGCAGGTCAGTGAGTGCGACGGCGCGCTCGCTTCCAGTGGCCGAGTCATACGCGAACACCTTGCCGGTCGGGTTGTTGCCGCCATAGCAATTGGCGCAATCGACCAGCTCGCTGGTCCAGATCACCGCCCCGCTGACGAACAGCGGATAGATGCGTTGACCCGAGGCGCGCATGGTCGTTGCGACGCCGGTCCTAGTGTCCATGACGTTCAAGGTGAAGGTCGTGCCGACAGGGGACGTGAGGTACGCGATGCCTTGAGCGTCGGGTGACACGCTCGGCTCGAGCCAACCCGATTGCAACACCGCAACCGGCGCGCTGCCCCGTATCCATTTGTAGACCCTGCCGTCGCCGCCGTCGTAAAAGAGCGATGTCCCTGCCCAGACGGCCCACGAGGCCTTGTCGGCCGAGACCACGCGCGAGCCTTGCAGGTCGAAGACCTGAAGGTTTGGAACGGTGGGGTCGAACCGATTGGCCTCGTAGTCGACAGCCATGACCAGAGAGCCGTCCGGAGAGAATTCGACGTTGGGACCGCCGAACCCATAGATCGTGCCCCCATGGCCGCCGGCGGGCGGGAAGGTGACAAGATTTCGCGCGCCCGACGGGCCTGAGAGTCGCGCGCTTTCGGTACCGTCCCCGCCCGAAACCATGGTTGCAAGCGAGGCGCGATCGGGGCTGAGGCTCGCCAGAAACGCGCCGCGATCCAGCTCACGCAAGGTGGTTATCGATCCGCGCGCGACATTCACCTCCAGAAGGCGATACGCCTGGCCAGAGACAGTCAACAGGAAATCGCTGGTCCCTAGCCACTGGATTGGCTGTAGGGGATACGGCGCGTTGTTGAGGGTGCACACGAGCCTTGGCGCGAAAGGGTCGGCGACGTCAAGCACGTCCAGCGACGTGTATCCGGCCAGCGAATATTGCAGGGCGACCACCAGTTGGTGACCGACCTGGTACTGGTTGGGGCAGACGAGGGATGGTGCAGGAACGGGCAGAAGGCTCGGCTGGGCTGTCGGCGTCGGGCTGGGAGGGGTCGGCTCGGCCGACACCGCCGGTGACGCCGAAGCGGTGGCCGCGGGAGGGGCCACCAGGGTAGGCGAAGCACTGGCGTTGGGGGTGCCGGCGCTCGCGCACCCCGCGACCAGAGTGCAAAGCGCGAGCCAAACCAGAGCCTTGGGAAGCGCCATTTGAATGTGCAACGGCCCGAGCTCGGGCGGGTTACGAGACGGGGTGCGCTAGGCCTTGACGGGGTCCGAAGTCGCTTTCAGGAGCCCGTCGAGGACCCGCCGCAGGAGCTTTCTCAGTGCCGTCCGCTCCTCAGGGCTGAAGTCGGCAAGGATCTCGTCTTCGAGGGATTCACGCGCCTTCTCGGCGCGTTCGACCGCCACGCGACCTGATCCGGTGACCTCCACCAGGTGACGGCGGCGGTCGTTTGAGTCGCGCCTGCGCACCGAGAAACCGGCCGCTTCCAGCTCGTTGAGAAGCAGCACGACGCCGTTGGCGTCGATCAGGAGGGCCTTCTCGAGCTCCTGCTGGGAGACGCCGCCATGGTCCCGAACGTAGCCCAGGAGCATGAACTGCTTGAGGCGCATGCCCAGGAGCTCTTCCGTGGTGCGCCGGTGCAGCGCCTTGGAGATCTGCGTGAGCAGCGCGACCAGCCCGGTGTCGGCACCCTTGTCCATCTTGTCCATCTCCGATCCTACCACTA
>CATPBF010000034.1 GCA_955652585.1 Candidatus Dormiibacterota bacterium
AGACCACTCACGCGCCGTCGCGAGCCTGGGCGTGGCTTGGACTCAAGCTGGTGGAAACTGGCGAAGGCACCGCGGTGGTGGACATGACGACCACCGATGACATGGCCAACCACTCCGGATTTGTGCACGGCGGCATGATCAGCACGCTCGCCGACTCCGCCATGGGCCGGTCATTGCGTACGCTGAGTCCTGGCGTCGTCCGTGCGATGAGCTTCGACCTGAAGCTCAACTTCATCAACGCGGCGAAGGTGGGCGAGAAGCTCCGGGCCACTGGCCATGTCATTCACGCCGGCCGGCGCACGGTGGTGACCGAGTGCCGGGTCGAAGGCAGCGACGGCAGGCTCGTGGCCACGGCCAGCGCGACGTTTGCGGTCACCAGAGAAAAGGAATAAGCGAAACCCAGTGCCCACAGATCAGATAACGATTCGCGGCGCGCGCGAGCACAACCTCAAGAACGTCACGCTGTCGATCCCACGCGACAAGCTGGTCGTGTTCACCGGTTTGTCGGGGTCGGGCAAGTCGTCGCTCGCCTTCGACACGATCTACGCCGAAGGACAGCGGCGGTACGTGGAGTCGCTATCGGCATACGCGCGGCAGTTCCTCGGCCAGATGGAGAAGCCGGACGTGGACGTCATCGAGGGTCTTTCGCCGGCGATCTCGATCGACCAGAAGGGCACGTCGAAGAACCCGCGGTCGACCGTGGGCACGGTCACCGAGGTGTACGACTACCTTCGGCTGCTCTATGCGCGGGTTGGCGTGCCGCACTGCCCCGTGTGCGGCCGCGAGGTCCGTCGCCAGACGGTCGAGCAGATGGCGGACCACGTCGAGAAGCTGCCCAAGGGGATGCGCGTGATGGTCCTCGGGTCGGTGGTCAAGGGACGCAAGGGCGAGTACAGGTCGCTGATCGACGACGTCCGCAAGTCGGGCTTTGTGCGCGTGCGGGTCGACGGCAGCCTGTACGAGATCGGCGAGAAGATCCCGATGGACAAGAACAAGAAGCACGACATCCAGGTCGTCGTCGACCGCATCGTGGTCGGTCCTGAGCAGCGGACTCGACTGGTCGACTCGATCGAGACCGCGGCGAGGCTGGGCGGCGGGTCGGTGATCATCGTCCCCGCGGAAGGTGACGAGATCCAGATGTCGCAGGACTACGCATGCCCGTACGACGGGACGAGCGTGTCGGAGCCCGAGCCCCGCAACTTCTCGTTCAACAGCCCGCACGGGGCGTGTCCGGTCTGCACGGGGATCGGCTTTCAGCTCGTGGTCGACGGCGACCTCGTCGTTCCAGACCCGTCGCTATCCCTGCGCGAGGGCGCGATCGCTGCGTGGAGCCGCTCGCAATTTTTTTATCCCGAGCTGCTGGAGACGGTTAGCAAGTACTTCGGAATCGACATGGACAAGCCGTGGTCGAGGGTGAGCAAGCAGCACCGCGACGTGCTCCTCAACGGGACCGGCGACAAGAAGATCCGCTTTGGATACAAGAACCAGTACGGGCACGAGCGTTGGTACGAAGCGCCTTTCGAGGGCGTCGTCGCGAACCTCCAACGCCGCTATGAGGAAACGCAGTCCGACTTCCTGAAGGCCGAGCTGGAACGGTACATGTCGGACAAGCCGTGCCCGACCTGCAAGGGACAGCGGTTGAAGCCTGAATCGCTCGCGGTGACCGTCGCCGACCGCAACATCGCCCAGGTGTGCGAGCTCTCGGTCAGCGGGGCGATCGATTTCTTCGACCGGCTTGCGCTCACGGAGCGTGAGCAGCTGATCGCGCGCGGGATCCTGAAGGAGATCCTGGAGCGGCTGCAGTTCATGATCGACGTCGGGCTCGAGTACCTGACGGTGAACCGGGCTGCCAACACCCTGTCGGGCGGCGAGTCGCAGCGAATCCGGCTCGCGACTCAGATCGGATCCAAGCTGATGGGCGTGCTCTACATCCTGGACGAGCCGTCGATCGGCCTCCACCAGCGCGACAACCGAAGGCTCATCAACACCTTGCTGCGCCTGCGCGACCTGGGCAACACGCTCATCGTGGTCGAGCACGACGAGGAGACGATTCGATCGGCCGACTACATGGTCGACATCGGACCGGCCGCGGGCGAGCACGGAGGCGAGATCATCGCGGCGGGCACTGTCGAGCAGGTGATCAACAACCCGAACTCGATCACAGGCGCCTACTTGCGAGGCGACCGCGAGATCCCAATGCCGTCGGAGCGGCGACGCGGCAACGGCAAGAAGCTCGTGGTCCGCGGCGCGCGCGCCAACAACCTGAAGGACATCGACGTCGCTCTTCCGCTGGGCACATTCGTGGCGGTGTCGGGGGTCAGCGGATCGGGAAAGTCCTCGCTCGTGACCGACATTCTCAGCCGAAGGGTCGCGCAGTACTTCTACAAGGCCAAGGACAAGCCCGGGCCGCATCGGGTGGTCGAAGGCCTCGAGCATCTCGACAAGGCCATCGACATCGACCAGTCGCCCATCGGGCGCACGCCGCGCTCCAACCCGGCGACATACACGGGCATGTTCACCTACATGCGCGAGCTGTTCGCAAGCCTGCCCGACGCGAAGATGCGCGGGTATAAGCCGGGACGGTTCAGCTTCAATGTGAAGGGCGGGCGATGCGAGGCATGCGAGGGCGACGGGATCATCCAGATCGAGATGCATTTCCTTCCGGATGTGTATGTCCCCTGTGAGGTGTGTCACGGAACGCGCTACTCACGCGAAGTGCAGGAGGTCAAGTTTCGCGGCCACTCGATCGCCGACGTCCTCGAGCTCACGGTGGACGAGGCCCTCGAGGTCTTCGAGAACGTGCCGAGGATCAAGGTCAAGCTGCGGACGCTGCACGACGTGGGCCTCGGCTACATCAGGCTCGGGCAGCCGGCAACGCAGCTCTCGGGCGGCGAGGCGCAGCGCGTGAAGCTTTCGGCCGAGCTGTCGCGTCGCGACACCGGCCGCACACTGTACCTGCTCGACGAGCCGACCACCGGCCTCCACTACGCGGACGTGGAGCGGCTGCTGCAGGTCCTGCACCGGCTCGTCGACCACGGCAATACGGTGGTCGTCATCGAGCACAACCTCGATGTGCTCAAGACAGCCGACTGGGTTATCGATCTCGGCCCGGAAGGCGGCGACAAGGGCGGCTTCGTGATTGCCGAAGGCACGCCGGAGGACCTCGCGCGGCGGTCCGACTCGGCGACCGGGCAGTACCTCAAGCGCATCCTCGAGAAGGCCGGAAGGATGAACGGGGCGGCTAAGGTCCGGCGCCCGGTCCGGGCCGCAGCCCGCAGTCGCGTCGCCGTCTGAACACAACGGAACAGACCCAGCCGGAGGGCTACGGCGGGCTGATGCGCGTGCCCGGCTTCGCGCGCCTCTACGCGGGGCTCTTGCTCGGCCGCGTGGGCGGCTCGATGACCTTCGTCGCTCTGGTCCTTTTCGTTCTGGAGCGGTACCACTCGCCGCAGCTCGCGGGGGCGACCGCTTTCATGGCCGCCCTGCCCGGGGTGGTCGTATCGCCTCTGGCCGGCGCCTTGCTAGACCGCTACGGCCGCGCCCGACTGGTCGTTCTCGACTACACCGTGGCGGCGGCTACGTTGGGCCTCATCGCGAGCCTGTCGGCGCTGCACGCGCTCCCGCCGCCGCTGCTCCTGGCCATCGTCGCCGTCTCGTCTTTGACGAACCCGCTGAGCTGGGCAGGCGCCCGCTCCCTGTTTCCGATCCTGGCTCCACGACACCTCTGGGAACACGCCAACGGGCTGGACAGCAGCGGCCACGTCATCGCCACGCTGCTGGCGTCGCCGCTTGCGGGCACGCTCGTCGGCCTGTTCGGAGGCGAGTGGGCGCTGGCGACCTCAGGCGCGGTTTATGTCGTCGCCGCCGCCGTGATGCTGCGTCTGCCGGATCCACGGAACAAGGCCGCGCAGGTGGGATCCGTACTGCGCAACGCCTGGCTCGGCCTCAACTACACGTTGGGCAACCCGACCCTGCGCGGCCTCGCGCTGACCCTCAGCACGTACAACATCGGCAACGGCCTGCTCGCCATCGCGGTGCCGGTCCTCGTGCTGGGCCGTCTGCACTCAAGCCCCGCGATTGTGGGCGTCCTCTGGGGATTGATGGGTGGGGCGGGGCTCGCCTCCGCGCTGGTTGCGGGCCGCATGTCGAGCCAGGGCCGTGAGCGTCAGATGATCGTGGCGGCCATCGTGATTGCCACGCTGGCGACGGCGATCCTACCGTTCGCGAACAGCCTGGTCGTCGTTGGGGCGGCGATCATCACCCTGGGCTTTGCCACCGGGCCATTCGACATCGGCCTCTTCACGCTGCGCCAGCGCCGCACCGACCCCGCCTGGTTTGGACGGGCCTTCGCTGTTTCGATGTCGCTCAACTCGGTTGGCAATCCGATCGGCTCGGCGCTGGCCGGACCGCTGATCGCGTGGTCCTTGAACGGGGCGCTATGGACGGCCGTGGCCGCATGCGCGATCGCAGCGGTACTGCCGATGCTCTTCATCCCGTCCGCCGACGACGCTGCTGCGCCGGTGTCTAGCGCAGGGTGACTATGAAGAGGCTGAGGAGGCCACCCATGATGTTGAGCACGATGCCTACGATTCCGCCGATGAGCTGGCCGCGGGTGACGGCCTGCACCCCCCTGATGAAGCCGAAGATCGGCAGGACGTAGAAGTAGACGACACCGCCGCCCATGAAGAGGCCGGTTACGACCGGAACCCCGATCGAGACGACGCCCAGGATGATCGACCACATGGCCATGCCGGTGAACTGGGACATGAGGCTGATGGCCGGCCGCGTGATCGGATAGCCGGTGGGCGGGATGTACCCGTAGCCCGGGGCACCCGGCGGCATCCCGTAGCCCGGGGCGCTTGGCGGTATGTCAGAGAAGCTCTGCTGCGGCGGCTGGTAGCCGGGGGGCATAGGAGGAGGCGCGCCTGGCGGAGGAGGCGGGATGTCTGCCATGCGCGGAATGGTAACCGCGATGACGGCTGGTTGGACCCATATTGGCGCGGTAACGTCCCGTCGTTCGTGACGAGCTAACCTAACGCACCGATGGTGAGGCTGGTCACCGGGGGCACTGGGTTCATCGGCCGCCACCTGCTGCGCGAGCTGGCCAAGCGCGACGGAGACACCTATGTGCTGGTCCGCGAGCAATCGCGCGGGCGCCTGGAGCGGCTCATCGCTTCGCTCGGCGCCACCAACGGCATGCACGCGCTGGCCGGCGACATCACAACCCCGGGACTTGGGCTGGCGGCGGCCGACCAAACCAGGCTGCACGGCGCCGACATCTATCACCTGGCGGCGGTCTACGACCTCGAGGCGTCGGAGGAAGCGAACGAGCGGGCGAACGTGGGCGGGACCCGCAACGTGGTCGCGCTGGCCGAGCAGCTGGGCGCGCGACTCCACCACGTGAGCTCGATCGCGGTCGCCGGCGGGAGATGGAAGGGCAAGTTCACCGAGGACATGTTCGAGGCGGGCCAGGCCCTGGACCATCCCTACTACAAGACGAAGTACGAGGCCGAGAGCCTGGTGCGCGCCTCGGGCGTGCGCTTCCGCATCTACCGGCCGGGCCTGGTCATCGGGTCATCCGAGAACGGTGCGGCCGACCGCATCGACGGTCCCTACTACGCGTTCAAGCTCATCCAGCGCCTGCGTAGCGCCATCCCTCCGTGGGTGCCACTAGTGGGTCTCGAAGGCGGGGAGATCAACATCGTCCCGGTCGATTTCGTGGCTCGGGCGCTGGCCGAGATCGGGTCCAAGCCCGACCTCGACGGCGAGACGTTCCATCTCACGGACCCCGCCGCGCGAAGCCTCGGCGAGGTCACCAACGAGTTCTGCCGCGCCGCCCACGCGCCCCAGTTCACGCTGCGGTTGGACAGCCGGGCGGCAACGATGCTCCCCCGCGAGATGACCGGCATGCTCCAGCACTGGCACGTGGCGCAGACCCTGAAGCGCCGCCTACTGGAGGGCGTGCGCATCCCCGAACCCGCGCTTCAGTACGTGACCAACCGCGCGAAGTTCACGTGCGACAAAGCGCAGGCGGCGCTGGCCGGCAGCGGGGTCGAGTGTCCTCCGCTGCATGCGTATGCATGGAAGATCTGGGACTACTGGGAGCGCCATCTCGACCCTGAGGTTCCGACCGAACGCAATCTCCGCGCGGTCCTGCACGACCGCGTCGTGGTGGTGACCGGCGCGTCCAGTGGCATCGGCCGCGCCACCGCGCAATTGGTCGGGCGCCACGGGGCCAAGGTTGTGCTCGTCTCGCGCACCCGAGAAAAGCTCGACGTCCTCAAGGCGGAGATCGAGACCGGCGGGGGACGTGCCTTCGTGTACCCGACCGATCTCTCCGACCTCGAACAGTGCGACGCGATGATCAAAAGCGTCCTCGCTGACCACGGCGCGGTGGACATCCTGGTCAACAACGCCGGCCGCTCGATCCGGCGCTCGATCGAAGCGTCGTACGACCGGTTTCACGACTTTCAACGCACGATGCAGCTCAATTACTTCGGTGCGGTGAAGCTGATACTGGCGGTGCTGCCAGGCATGCGGCAGCGCCGCCGCGGCCACATCATCAACATCTCGAGCATCGGGACGCAGGCCTACCCGCCGCGATTTGGCGCCTACGTCGCTTCCAAGTCAGCGCTCGCGGCGCTCAGCCGGTGCATCGGGCCCGAGGTCGCCGACGACGGTGTCGCGATCACCAACATCCACATGCCGCTCGTGCGCACGCCGATGATCGCCCCCACCGACATGTACAAGAACTTTCCCACCAGCTCGCCGGAGGAGGCCGCCGAGATGGTGGCGGCGGCGATCCTGACGCGGCAGCCGGAGGTCTCGACGCGATTGGGCAAGCTCGGCGAGACGGTGAGCACCGTGGCGCCGGGGCTGCTGCAGTTCGTGATGACCGGCGCCTATCACGTTTTCCCGGAGAGCGCCGGCAAGGATGGCCCGAAGGCCGAGCCGGCCGAAGACGAGATCTCGGTCGAGGCCGCCGCGATGGCCTATCTAATGAGGGGAATCCATTTCTAGTTAGTGTCCCGCGACAGCGGCGAGGATGGCCGCGAGGGCCGCGACGATGAGGCCGAAGAAGAAAATGAAGACGAGCGCGCTCAGGGCCAGGTGGACGTAGGAGATGATCAGGCCGGCGAGCGCGAGCCCGTCGCCTTTTTCACCTGTCTGGCGGATCTGTCTCCGGGCCATATGGCCGGTCACGATCGAGACGATGGTGAGCGTCAACCCGCCGATGCCAGTGAAATGCCCGAAAGGGGCGATGACGGCGGTGATCAGGCTGACCCACGCGAGCGTATTCGTCTGACCGGGCGCTACCAACGTGCCGCCGGGTGGCGCCATCGGCACCGTGCTGGTCGGAACCGTTTGCTGGCCGGCGATCTGGGTTGGAGTCGGTGGCGGTGTGCTCACAGCAATTCCAGTCTAACTAACCTTGATTGAGTGGCGATCACCCAGGAGGATGCGGTCAAGCGGAGGCTGCGCGCGGTCCCAGACGGACCCGGCGTTTACCTGTTCCGCGACCACCGGGCCCAGGTCATCTACGTCGGCAAGGCGCTGCGCCTTCGCGCCCGCCTGCGCTCGTACTTCACGCCTGGCTACGGGGAAACAGCGCGGGTCGCCGAGCTGGTCCGCAAGGTCTACGACTTCGAGTTCGTCACCACGGCCAACGAGGTGGAGGCGCTTGTCCTCGAGTGCAACCTCATCAAGAACTACCGTCCGCGCTTCAACATCCGTCTCAAGGACGACAAGAACTACCTCTACCTGAAGCTGCCGATCACGGAGGAGTACCCGCGCGTGCACTACTCGCGGCGCGTACAGAAGGACGGAGCTCAGTACTTCGGCCCGTATACATCGGCGCAGTCGCTACGCGGCACCGTCAAGTCGATCCGCCAGCTGCTGCCGTTCCGGACCTGCTCCGACGAGATCTTCAAGCAGGGCAAGGTATGTCTCGACTTCCACATCAAGCGCTGCCCCGGACCCTGCGAGAGACGCATCAGTCCCGAGGACTACAAGGCAAGAATCCACGAGGTCGCCCTTTTCATGGAAGGGCGCTCCGACATGCTGGTGCATGAGCTCAAGGACCGCATGGAGTCGTCGGCGGGCAGGCTCGACTTCGAGAACGCGGCGCGATATCGAGACCAGCTGCAGTCGATCGAAAAGATCGCAGACAGGCAGAAGGTGCTCACCCGCGGGCGCGACGACGAGGACCTCATCGCTTATGCGCGCAGCGGGGAGCAGGTATTCGTCGAGGTCGCCTACGTGCGCCAGGGCAAGATGGTCGGCCACGACGGGCACGCTCTGGACGGCGCCGGCGATGCCGCGGAGGGCGAGCTTCTGCGCGGCTTCATGCTGCAGTACTACGCCAGCGCCACGCACATCCCGCGGGTGGTCATCGTTCCGGGCGCGGTCGAGGAACCGGACCTGCTAGCCGGCTGGCTCATGGAGCGCCGAGGAGGGCCGGTCACGATCGACGTGCCGCAGCGCGGCCGCAAGCGAGCGCTGGTGATGCAGCTCGCCGAAACCGCCAAGCAAGAGCTGGAACAGCTTCGTATCCAGGCCGACTACGACCGCAGCCGCACCGAGCCGATGCTCGCCGCCCTCGCGGACGCGCTCGGCCTCGAGGCTCCGCCAAAGCGAATTGAGTGCTACGACATCTCTAACATGCAAGGCGATTCGGCGGTCGGGGCGATGGTCGTCTTCGAAGACGGCCGGCCGAGGAACGATCACTACCGCCATTTCAAGATCAAGTTCGTCCCGGGCCCGAACGATTTCGCCATGCTGCAGGAGGTGCTGCGCCGCCGTCTGGAGCGGCTCGAATCCGCGCAGCGACGAGAGGATGCGGACGCGGTCGGCGATCGCTCGTTCACGAGCCGGCCCGACCTGATCCTCATCGACGGCGGCAAGGGGCAGCTGAGCGCCGCGCTGGAGGTGCTCGAGTCGGCCGGTTATGCGGATATTCCGACCTTTGCCCTGGCCAAGGAGCACGAAGAGATATTCGCCCCGGGCCGCTCGGAGCCGATCGTGCAAGAGCGGAACTCGCCGGGGATGTTCCTGGTCCAACGCATTCGCGACGAGGCCCATCGGTTTGCCATCACCCACCACCGCAAAGTGCGCGCGCGCAAGGCCTTGACGTCGCCGCTCGACTCGGTCGAGGGCATCGGGCCCGCACGCAAGCGGGCGCTGCTGCGACACTTCGGCTCCGTGCAAGCGATTCGCGACGCGGCAGTGGAAGACATCGTCGCGCTTGGCGTCCCCGAGCGTCTGGCCAAGAGGCTCAAAGAGACTCTGTGACGCTCGTGATAGTGGGCGGCACCACCGAGCCGGAGCTGGACGAGGCGGTCGGCGTTTTCATCGACACGGGATTCCAGCTCGCGCGCTGGCTCTCGCCGTTTGACGACGCTGATGGGGTGCTCCCGCTCCGCGGGGACGGCGCCGTCATCCTCAAGGACGCGGATGCGCGCGGCATCAAATACGTCCTGGTGCACGTCGGCTCTGATGATGGCAAGGCCGGCGGCAGCCACGACCGCGCGCATCACCGCGTCGACGTCGCGCAGCTGCGCGAGCTCGCGCAGCAGCTCAAGTCCCGCGAGCGCATGCTCATCACCTGTCTCGCCTTCGGCTACAAGCGCGGCATCCCGGAGGGTGCCGCCTGGGTCGTCGACGTCAGGCTGCTTGACAATCCTTACTGGGTTGACGAGTTGCGTCCGCTCGATGGGCGCCATCCGCGTGTGCGCGAATTCGTGCTCGCCCAGCCGGCGGCGACGGAGCTGCTCGACAACCTGGAACGCACGCTCAAAGACGCCCTGCCTCACTACCGCGAGCGCGGCCGCTCGCAGCTGATCGTCGCGTTCGGCTGCACAGGTGGGCGGCACCGTTCGGTTGCGATGGCGAAAGAGATGGCCGCGCGTCTCGAGCGCCTGGATGGCGTTGACGTCGAGTTCACCCCGCGCGACCTGGGCGTCTGATGTTCTTCACGCCCCTCTCCCTAACCCTCTCCCCTGCAGGGAGAGGGGTGTGACGAAAGCCCTGGTCATCGGCGGGGCAGGGTTTGTCGGCGCCGCCGCGTGCAAGGAGCTGATGCGGCGCGGCGTCGAGACGATCGCGGCGGGACGCAAGGAGCGACCGTACGGCGTGTTCACCAGCTACGTCGCATTCGACCGCACGGACGAGGAGCAGCTGCGCCGAGCGATCGATAGCGTGCACCCCGACGTGCTGCTCGACCTCGCATGCTACCTGCCCGACCAGGTCTCGGCCGTGGCGAGAAACTTCAGCGGGCAGCGTTACGTGTTCGTCTCGACCGGCGTGTATCCGCATCTCAACGGCAAGCCGGCACGCGAGGAGGATTTCATCCCGCTCGACGGCGAGCCGCCGAAAACGCTCGACTACATGGATGGCAAGCGCTGGTGCGAGACGATGCTGGCGCGTACGCGTGACTTTCCATGGACGGTCATCCGCCCGCCGGCCATCTTCGGCCCCGCGGACCACACGCTCAGGATCGCGGCTTACATCCAGCGCGTCGCGGACGGCGGTCCGCTCCTGGTGCCCGCGGAATCCTATGAACGCCAGGCCGGGCTGGCCTGGGTCAAGGACATCGGCTATGCCTGCGCGCTCGCGTGCGACCTTCGGAAGGACACCACGCGCCAGGCATTCAACGCCGCCTTCGAAGGGGTCAGCTTGCGAGACTTGATCGAAGCCATCGCCAGGGTTCTGGGCGTGCCGGCTCGCATGCACCCGGTTCCCTTCGCCGAACTCCCGCCGGAGGCGAGCCCATACGGTCCTGATCCGCGGCGATCGGCCGGCTACGAGCTCGGCAAGGCTCGTCGCGATCTTGGTTTTGAGCCTTCGGCGCTGGAGGACGCGCTGGCCGAGACACTGGCGTGGTTTCGGGTGGCGCGGCCTTCTCATCCCGGTTACGCCAACCGGGCGGCGGAGCTGGCCCTGGCGGGAGCGGCCTAACCCCCAGGGCACCGCACGTATTGTTGCGGCATGACGAGGCGCGCAGCTCCCTATGCCGTCGCGATCGCCGGGGCGGTGGCGGTAACGCTAGCCATCGGGCTGGTCTCGACGCGGTTCCAGGTCCCGGGGCTCAGCGCCCTCTACTTGCTGCTGGTGCTGTGGCTCGGCGCGACGTGGGGAAGGGGGCCGGCCGTCGCGGGCAGCGTCGCGGCTTTCCTGCTCTACGACTACTTCTTCGTCCCCCCGGTCGGAACCTTCGCGGTCAGGGGTCCGAGCGAGCTGCTGGAGCTCATGGTGCTGCTGGCGGTCGCCCTCGTCACCGGCCAGCTCGCGGGTTCGCTGCGCCGCACCCAGAGCGCCGCCGAGGCTCTGGCCGCTGATGAGCGCGCCATGTATGAGCTGGCCACGGCCGCCCTGCGCTCGCCTGAGGTCACTGTGGCTCTCGGTCTCTTGAGCCAGCGGGCGGTGCGGCTGGAGGGCGTCAGCCGCTTCGCCCTGGTGGCGATGGACTTCGGGTCGGTGGTGCCACTGGCCGGTGGCGACATCAGCGCGGGCGAGCTCCGCCAGGCCATGTGGTCCTTCGAGAACAAGCGCCCCGTTGGTGTCGCCGTCTCCGACGGGGCGGTCAGGTTGATGAGGACGAGCCCTGAGAGCAACGAGCCTGCGTACCTGCCTCTGACCAGCGGGGTGGCTGTGATGACGATCGACCCCGGCGGCTCGGATCCGGGCGATCTGCGCATGCTCGCGGCGCTCATCGGCCTCGCCGACCTGCTGCTCGACCGCCGCCGGGCCGTCCTCGAGGCCGAGCGCGCGCGTGGCTTCGAGGCCTCGGACCGGCTGAAGGCCGCCATCCTCTCGTCGCTCTCGCACGAGCTCAAGAGCCCGATCGCGTCGCTGCGTGCGGGACTCACCGCGCTGATGGCCCCGCAGGCAGGGCTGCAGCCGGAGCAGCGGGAGCTGCTCGGCGACCTGGACGGCCAGGCGAGCCGCTTGGATCGGCTGGTTGGTGACATGCTCGCCCTGTCGCGCCTCGAGGCAGGCATGGAGCTCGACCGTGAGCCATTGCGCTTCGCGGACCTCGTCGGAACCGCGCTGCACCAGCTGCGTCCTGCCCTCAAAGGGCGCGAGGTCACGCTCGAGATCGCGGACGACCTGCCCCCGGTCGAGGTCGATGAGCTCCAGGTCGGGCGGGTGCTGGCGAACCTCATCGAGAACGCCAATGAGTGGGCGCCCACGAACGGCAAGATCGCCGTGGGGGCGAGCGCGAACGAGGACCGGCTCACCGCCTGGGTCGAAAACGACGGCCCCGCGATTGCACCAACCGACCTCGAGCGGGTTTTCGATACGTTCTGGACGCGGCGCGCGCGGGGCAGCGGGCTTGGGCTCGCGATCGCCAAGCGCGTCGTCGAAGCGCACGGCGGCACCATCCGCGCAGAAAATCGCCGGCGCGGTCCGCGCTTCACCTTTACCCTGCCCCTCGCCCGCGTCGGGGCCACGAGATGAGCGGTCGGGTATTGGTGGTCGATGACGAGGTCGAGATGCAACGAGCACTACGCACCGGGCTCCGCTACCACGACTTCGAGGTTCGAGCGGTGGGGACGGGGGAGGAGGCCGTGCGCGAGACCGCGGCGTGGCGCCCCGACGTCATCCTGCTCGACCTCGGCCTGCCGGGCATGGATGGGTTCGCCACCCTGCGCGCCCTCCGGCCGGCGACGCGCGCCGGCGTGATCGTGGTCAGCGTGATGCCGGGCGAGAAGGACAAGGTTCGCGCCCTTGACGCGGGCGCGGACGATTACGTCGTCAAGCCATTTGGGACTGACGAGCTGGTGGCGCGGATCAGGGCGGTGCTGCGGCGGCAGGCTGACCTGTCGTCCGGCGAGCCCGTTGTCCGCGCGGGTGACCTGGAGATCGACCTGGCCCGGCGGTCGGTGACCGCGGCCGGCCGCGCCGTCAAGCTGACCCCGACGGAGTACGAGCTGCTGCGCTACCTCGCACTGCACGCGGGCAAGCCGGTCACGCACACGACCTTGCTGCGACAGGTGTGGGGCGAGTACGCAGTCGGCGACAAATACAACACGCGCTACGTGGTGGCGCAGATCCGCAAGAAGCTCGGCGACGATCCAGCCAACCCGCGCTACATCGTCAACGAACCGGGGGTCGGTTACCGCCTTCAGGCCTGACGGCCTCTCTGCTTCACGCCCCTCTCCCTAACCCTCTCCCCTCACGGGGAGAGGGAACTGTTACTGCTCCAGGTGGCTTCGGTTCAGTAGATACGCCGCGATCAGGGCGACCAGTACGATGCCGGGCGACCACCCCAGACCTGGTCCGAATGGGTCGTAAGGCGAGAGGTCGACCCACACCGCTAGCCCGCTGACCGCAGCGAAGACGGCCACGATCAAAGCACCGCGCACGTTGCCGTGGCGCTTCCAGTAACGCTCCCAGCCGACACGCCAGGAACGGCGGTGAGGGCGGCCCCGATGAGGCGCCGGGGCCGCGTGGGCAGCGATGCGGCGTCCGTGCTTGTAGCGCGCGATCTGCGGCATCGGCTCGGCAGGCAGGTGCTCGATCTCGCGGTCGGGGGGCGGCGGCACCTCGAGCGGCTCCCATAGCGGGTGCTTCCGATGCTTTTGATACAAGACCCAGCTGAGCACGCCGAGCCCAAGCCAGCCGAGGTAGATCCACGTCGAGTTGGAGATGTTCTGAAACAGGAGCTGCGTGAACACGGTCCCGATGGCAAGAGCGCCCACCAATGACAGGACGGGAATGCTGTCGCGGCCGAATTTGATATTGAACGGCATGCGATAAGGCCGGTAGAGGTCCGGCTCGATAAATCGCAAGCGCATCACGGAAAGATGCGCCGAGCAGAACGCGAAAGTGGCAGCGAGCGAATAGACGGCGCTCATGAGGTCGATTTCCTTGCCTCCGACCAGAATGCCGGGCAGGACGAGCATCGCGGCGAGCACCCCGAAGACGACGATCGAGATATAGGGGGTCTTGAACTTCGGGTGCAACGCCGCGAACCCGCGTGGCAGCATCTCCGCGCCGGCGAGTGAGTAGCTGAGGCGCGAGATGCCGATCAGCCCGGCGTTGGTCGCGATCAGCAGGATCGTAAAGGCCAGGAAACCGACCCACATCCCCGCCCAGAAGGCGAGTGGCTGCATGAAACCGGTGACTATGCCCGCCACCGGGTCGGCCTTCCACGTGGTGGCGAGGTCGGTGATGTAAACGCCGTGTCCGTCGAAGTGAACGGGGAAAACGCTGAGTCCGATCGTGGGCAGAAACGCAGCGACGAAAAGCACCGCGATGATGACGGCGAACGTCGCGCGAGGCACGGACCGCCCTGGATTCTTGGCTTCCTCCGACAGGTTGGAGATGGTCTCGATGCCGGTGTAGGTGACCATCGCGATCGAGATGCTGGCCAAGAAGTTGCCCCACGTCGGCGCGATGCCCCAATGGATGTTGTCGATGACGGTGCGAATGTTGAGCAGCAGGATCAGGCCAAGAATCACTAGGACGACCTGCGTTATGAGGTCCGTGATGGCCAGGGTCAGGTTGAGGGCGCTCGACTCCTGGATCCCGATGACGTTGATCACGATGAGGAAGCCGATGAGCGCAATCGTGGCGCCCACGTGCCAAGAGTCGCTCGTCTTCAAGAGCTGGAAAAACGGTACGTACTTGCCGAAGACACCCAGGTAGCTGATCGCAAAGTACGACGAGATCGAAACCGTCGCCATGTAGTTGAGCAGCTGTACCCACCCGACGATGAATCCGATCGGGTCGTTGAAAGCTCGTCGCGCGAAGCTCGAGCTGCCGCCGGCGTGGGGGATGGCGGCGGTGCCTTCCGCGTAGTTGAGCGCGGTGGTGACGAAGATGCAGCCGGCCAGGATCAGGGCCAGCGGCGTGAGACCGAGCGCAAACGCCGCGGTGACGCCAAGCGCGTAGTAGATGCTCGAGCCGACGTTGCCGTAGGACGCCGCGAACAGCGCCGGAGCGCCCAGCGTCCGGGGCAGCTTGGTCGGGCGGCGGACCACCACCCGCAGGTCGCCCGGACGGCGGCCCCGGCGAGCGATCGAGTCCGGGCTCATCGGTGCCGAGCGTAATCGATCAGGTGCAATCCATACGAACTCCATAGGGTCCCGGCTCTCGTCCAAACGGGGTTCTAACAGACGCCCACCTAGCTTGAACTGATGCGCAGCGCCATCCTTCAACTGCCGACTCAGCGAACGTCCAGCGAACAGCGCCAGGTCCTGCGGGCCGCAATGCGCCAGCTCGATAGGGCCGACGTCTATCTCGCCGCGGTGGCCTACATGCAGATCTACGACCGAGGCGCCGAGCGTCCGGGGCAGCTTCGTCGGGCGGCGGACCACCACCCGCAGGTCGCCAGGCCGCCGGCCCCGGCGAGCGATCGAGTCCGGGCTCATCGGAGCCGAGATTAATCGATCAGGTGCGAACCCATACGAATTCCATAGGGGCTGCGCACGACTCCAAACGGGCTCCTCACAAGCGGCGGCCTAGCTTGGACTCATGCGCAACGCGATCCTGCAGATGCCGGCACAGCGAACGACGAGCGAGCACCGCCAGGTCCTGCGGGCGGCTATCCGCCAGCTCGACCGCGCCGAGACCTACC
>CATPBF010000035.1 GCA_955652585.1 Candidatus Dormiibacterota bacterium
GGACCGCCCGTGGCCGAGGTCGTCATCGAGGCGCTGACGAACCTGCCGAAGTCATCCGACGGCCACGTCGTGAACCGACCCGCGAGGCGGGAGAGCGCGGCCTCCAGGGCTGGCCAGCGGCGAAGGGGGCGCAGTAGGGTATTGACCATTGGCGCTAGATGTAGTGTTATTTCCACAGACTGTATACAAAATGTGGATGACTCGCAACCACCTACGCCTTACAGCCTGCCGCCGAATACGTTCGGCGGGGCAGCCCGAACGGCGTCGGGGGTGCGGGCGCCCACCGACCCCCTGGGCGACGCGTATACCCGTGAAGGCACGCCGCCGTTGATCCGGATCGGGGTCGGCGCCTGGCGGGTCGGCCCTCGGCCTCAGCCGGCGGCCAGCCGCCGGACGATCGCCGCCACTTCGCCCAGCGGAACTCCTACCGGGCAGGCGGCCGCGGCAGCCTCGAGGTCGGGGGAATCTCCCGCAACGTCAGAGGCCGCCTCGCCCAGGCGCGCGTAGAGCCTCATATACGAAGACGCCAGGTCTGGTAGCCGCACCTTGCCCACGCGCCCCGCGGCCAGCGCGCACAACCCGCAGTTGATGCAACCGATGAGCTGCGCGTGCCGCTCACTTTCCTCAGGCCGCAGCGGGCGAATGCCGTCAGGCGCGTACGTTTCGAGAAGGGTCGCGAGCTGCGAGCGCGGGCGCGTCAACCGCCTTCGTGTCAGGTGCACGCCGTAGGCGAAAGCGAGCTTCACGAGCGAATCGGCGCGTGCCATCAGTTAGATAACCCGCGGAGCGCGCCGATGGCGAGCTCTTCCTGCGCCCAACCGGAATGGCCGAGGATTGGCGCGCGCCCCAGCCACGCGCCGCGAACGAACTCCCGTACGGCATCGAATCGTTGAGATGCGCTCCAACCCAGCTCGCCGCCGATGACTCCGGCCGCGCGCAGCACGCACGCGGCGCCGGCGCACGGTCCGGCCGCTAATCCGACTCGGCGGAAGGCGTCGGCCAGCGTGTGGACCTGCTCGTGACGAGCCGCGTGCACGAGCTCCGCTTCGGTGATTGGCTCGCACCGGCAGATCATTCGTCCCGAGCGCGAATCCTTCAAAACCGCGCCGGCATTCGATCCATGCCGGGTCTGCAGCTTCATCGCCGCGAGGGCCGTTATCCCTGAGCGACGGCCAAGCTCGGCCGCCGGCTCGATGTCCGACTCGTTGCCTGGAAGCGGACGCGTCGCTGTGACGCAGGGTGCTTGATGCCCCAGCTTGCGGCACACCATGTCCGAGGTCTGCTCCGCCATCAAGCGATACATCGACAACTTGCCGCCGGCGATGGTCACGAGTCCCTCAGCGCCGTCGGGCGCGTGGTCGATGACCTCATATCGCCGCGAAAGCTGATCCTCGTAGGGTCTCCATTTGAACAGCGTCGGGCGCACGCCGGTCGTCGTCCGGACCGGCCGGTAGTTGCGTATCGACGGAAATACCCGCTCGAAGGCTTGCAGCAGGTACTCGACCTCGTCTTCGAGCACCTCCATCGAATCGAGATTGCCGTAGAAGTCGTCGTCCGTGGTGCCCAGCAGGGTGAAGCCTGCATGCGAAACCAGCAGCAGGTCGCGGCCGTCGATCGATTCGGCAAAGATCGAAAAGTTGGAGATCCGGTGCGGGTAGACGATATGGATGCCCTTGGCGGGCCGGAGGCGCACCTCGGCGCCGGCCATGCGGCTGATCTCCGGCGCCCATGGCCCGGTGGCATTCACGACGACCCGGGCGCGGGCCTCGGACATCGTGCCGTCAGACCCTCGATAGCGAACCCCGATCACCTTGCCGCCGTCGCGCAGAAGGCCGACCACGCGCGTGTGGTTCAGCGCGCGCGCGCCGTGCGCGATCGCGTCCTGTACGTTGGCGAAGACGAGGCGATGAGGATCGACGCCCCATTCCTCCACGGTGACCGCGCCGATCACATCAGCTGACAAACCAGGTTCCGCTTGCCTTGCCTCTTCGGCGGTCAGGCGTATGTGCGGGTGCGCCTTCTTGAGCGGCTGGAAGCGGTCGTACACCTCCATCGCAGTCTCCACGCGCTCGATGTTGTTCTTGTCGTGCGGAAGCACTGGGACGATGAAGACGACCCGGTAGACGAGATTCCGCGCGATCGAAACGATGTAACCCGCGTCCTGCGTGGAAAGACGTGTGGTGTTCCAGTCGAACTCGAGGTATCGAGGTCCTCCGTGGATCATCCAGCTGGAGCTGCCGGTCGTACCCGCGCCCCAGTCCCCCTTCTCCAACAGCAGCACGGACAGCCCGCGCAATGAGAGATCTCGTGCGATCCCGGCCCCGGTCACGCCTCCGCCGATGACGCATACGTCGTGGGCGCTCGGCGCGCTCATGAGGAGTTCACGGCCCGAACCTTAGCTTGCCGCTTCGTGCTGCTTCTGGAACTCGTCGATGATCGTCTTGGCCAGGTGTGCAGGCATCTCGTCGTAGTGGGAGAACTTCTTCTGGAAGCTGCCCCGCCCCTGAGTGATCGAGCGTAGGTCAAGCGCAAACCGCAGCATCTCGGACTCCGGCACACTCGCCCGCACGAGCTGGTAGCCGTCATCGGGCTCGGTGCCCATGATCTTGCCGCGGCGGCCGTTGACGTCGGACATGATGTCGCCGAGATTCTTCTCAGGCACCTTGATCGTCGCTTCGACGATGGGCTCCAGGAGCACAGGGCCGGCGTCCAGCGACCCTTTGCGGATGGCCATCGACCCGGCGATCTGGAACGCCATGTCGTTGGAGTCGACCTGGTGAAACTTGCCGTCGACCAGCGTGACCCTGACGTCGACCATCGGGTAACCAGCGACGACGCCCTTGGCCATGTTGTCGACGATCCCTTTCTGCACTGAGGCGCGGAAGTTCTGCGGAATCGCACCGCCGAAGATCTTGTCCTCCCAGACAAAACCCTCACCGCGCTTGGTGGGGCCGACCTCGATGACGCAGATCCCGTACTGGCCATGCCCGCCTGATTGTTTGACGTGCCGGCCTTCGGCCCGGCTGTGGCCGGAGACGGTCTCGCGATAGGCGACGCGGGGCGTGGCCGTGGTCGCCTCCACGCCGTACTTGCGCTTCAACTTCTCGAGAATCACGTCGAGGTGGACGTCGCCGAGACCTGCGATGACGAGCTGTTTGGTCTCCTCGAGCCGTTCGACGTGCAGGGTCGGGTCCTCCTCGGCGAGCCGCGCGAGACCGTTCGAGATCTTCTCCTCGTCGCCTCTGGCCTTGGGTGTGATGGCGAGGCTGTAGGCGGGCGCCGGGAGGTCCAGCGGTGGGAGCGGGCCTCCGTCCTTGGCAGCGCCCAGAGTGTCCCCGGTCAGGGTGTGCGCGAGCTTGGTCACGGCGCCGATGTCGCCGGCGTGGATCTCGGCGGCCGGCACGTGCTCCTTGCCCCGCGGGAAGAAGATCTGGGCCAGCCGCTCGTCGTCGCCACGGCCGAGGTTGGTCAGATGCTGGTCGGCCTTGATCGAGCCGGAGACGACTTTGAAGTAGCTCACCCGGCCGAACTGATCGCCACCAGTGCTGAAAACGAACGCCTTCGTCGGCTTGGAGGGATCTCCTTCAGCCGGCGGAAGCAGCTCGCCGATCGTTGACATCAGGGTGCGCACGCCGAGGAGCTTCGTCGCCGAGCAACAAACCACCGGAGCCACCTTGCCGGCGAGGATGCCCTCGCGCAGTCCGCGCTGGATCTCCTCTTCGTTCAGGGTGCCCGCGTCGAGGTACTTCTCGAGCAGCGAGTCGTCGCTCTCGGCCGCCGCCTCGATCAGCTGGCCGCGGTATTCGTCGACGAGCTTCTGCATGTCGTCGGGAATCGGAGCCTCGGTGCCCTTGCCGTCGGCTGTGGTCACATAGGCCTTGAGGTGCAGCAGGTCGACGATGCCGCGAAAGTCCTGCTCTGCACCGATCGGCAGGTGAAGCGGAAACGGCCGCGGTGATAGGTGTTCGCGCATCGCGCCCACGGCGCCGTAGAAGTCCGAATGCTCCTTGTCGAGCTTATTGACGACTACGATCCGCGGCTTGTTGGTGCGGTTGCAGTGCTCCCATGCAATCTCTGCTCCGACCGCAAGCTGGCCGGTCGGACCGACCACCACGACCGCTCCCTCAGCCACCCGGAGGCCGCTGAACACCTGGCCAGTGAAGTCGAAGAATCCCGGGGCGTCGAGGATGTTGATCTTGAATCCGCCGTGCTCGGCGAAGCCGACGCCCAGGTTGATCGAGATCTTGCGCCGCTGTTCCTCAGGCTCGAAGTCCATCGTCGCCGTCTGCTGGTCGGTCGAGCCCTGCCGTGGGACGGCCCCGGAGGCGAAGAGCATGGCCTCCGCCAGCGTCGTCTTGCCGTCGTGCGAGTGGCCCAGAAGGACCACGTTCCGGATCTTTTCCGTCGGGTAATCAGCGGCCATCCCACCCCCAACTTGTGCCTGCGGCAGGTTCGAACCCTAAGTCTAAAGACATGCGGCCGGAGGGCCGGCCGAGAGATTTGGAGATCCAGGTGGTCCGAGCCGAAGGCAGGGGTGGCCCGGCTAGGAGCGCACTGAAAGTGCGTGACGACGCCAGGACGGGCCCCCTAACGCACGGATCGGGCGGCATGGGCTCCAAAGATCCGGCTGGCACCTCTGGCTGCGTGTCCACGCGCGATTAAGGGGCGGTTGGCTTGGGTATGATCTGATCCTCATGGTCAAGAGGACGGCGTCCATCGAAGAGGTCTTGGCGGCGATCGAGACCGCCCGTGACAAGGTAATGGCCGACGAGGTCAAGTCGCTCACCAAACTGGGCATCCCCAAGGCGATGGCTTACCAGATGATCGCCAGCAGGTTCCACCAGAAGGTGGGGAACCAGGAAGAGGCCGAGCCCGATCCGTTTGAGGGCAACACCACCTCCTGGGAAGAGATCGGCTAACCAGCCGCTCATGAACCGGGCGGGGTGAATCGCGCCCGCCGGCTCGCGCGTCTCCTCAACATCCTCGCCGCGATCGTCGCTGAGCCTGGCCTCAACCCCCTCGAGCTCGCCGAACGCGCGGGTGTGTCCGAACGGACGTTGCGGCGCGACCTGACCCAGCTCCGCGAGCTCGGGTACGAGGTCGCGTACACCAGCGGATACGAGGTCCAGGAGACCCTCAACCTGGAGGGCCGCGCCCGTGCCCGCCCGCCCAAGCGCGCTTACGACCAGCAGCTGGAGCTCCTGCAGGCGGTCGCGCTGGCGGTGGGAGGCGCCGGGCTGGGCGAGGCGGGCTCGAGCGTGGACGGCAAAGGCAGCCTGGCTGCTCGGCCCCATAGGCGAGCTGGTCGCGGCGGCGCGACACACACCAAATCGCTGCCCATCGTCCTCATCCCCACCAGCGGCGAGGACGCCGACTTCATATACGCCACAGGATTCGCGGTCGAGACCGGCCTGTACCTCCAGTTCGCCAAAGGCGATGAGGTCCTGGTGGTCAGCCCGCTCGAGATCGATCGTGCCCGCGCCCAGAGCAAGGTGGCCCAGGTGATCGAGGACCGCGACGCCTATGCCCACAAATCGTGGGCCCGCGTGGCCGCCAAGATGCTGCGCGAGCGAGGCATCCACGAGGCGCGGGTATCTCCTCGCCTGCACGCGGCTCAGCTGGAAGACCTGCGCGCCGAGGGCATCACGGCCGTTGTCGATCGCGACCTGTTTCTCGCGGAGCGCCGCCACAAGTCGGCGGCTGAGGCTGAAGCCATCCAGGCGAGCCAGCGGGCCGCCGAGGCCGCGGTGGTCGAGGTGGTTCGGCAGCTGGCGGCGGCTGAAATCAAGGACGGCGTGCTGTGGGCGAAGGGAGGGCCGCTGACGTCCGAGCACCTCTACGCGCGAGCCCAGCTGGTCCTGGGCGAGATGGGCTTCACCTGCCCCGAGATGATCGTCGCCGGCTCGCCGGAGTGCGCGCTGCCGCACTTTCGAGGCGAAGGACCAATCCGCGCACGGGCGCCGGTGATCATCGACATCTTTCCTGTCGGGCGCGGCAGCCATTACCACGGGGACCTCACGCGCACTGTTGTTGTCGGCGAGATACCCGAGGAGTTTCGGCGCATGCATGCCGCCACGCTGCAGGCGCTCGACGCCGGGGTGGAGTCGATCCGGGCGGGCGTGCCGGGCAAGGATGTTCATCTGGCCGTGTGCCAGGTCCTGGTCGACCGCGGCTTCGGGACGACGTCTGTGGGCTATGAAGGACCGGAAGGCGTGGCGAAGATGAACCACAGCACCGGCCACGGCGTTGGACTTGACGTGCACGAAGAGCCGTCGCTGCGCCAAACCAGCGACGAGCCCCTGCGAGAAGGCGACGTCGTCACTGTGGAGCCGGGACTCTACAAGCTTGGTCTCGGGGGCGTCCGCATCGAGGACACCGGGATGGTGACCTCGAGCGGATTCCACAACTTCACGACCATCACTCGCAGCCTCGACCCCAAGGACTACCTGTAGTGGGGCGTCCGGGAAAACGCTCGCCAATGCATCGGCCCAGTCGGCCGGGCTTCGCTGAAGCCAGCGTCGCCTCCTGCGCGCGCTCGGTCACGCATCTACGCGATGCGCTCCCTCACGTGCTCGTCGGCTCCTTGGCTCCGGCCGCCGGGGCCGCGCCTTGTCGAGCTCATTCCCAGACACACCACTAGTGGGCGTCCTTCGCCTTGAGCACGATGACCAGCTCTCTTCTGGCACTTGCGCTCATTGCGATGCCCCGTTCGAGAGTGTGATCGGCGTGATCTACGAAGATGACGAGCCGATCGCCATCTATCGCGCCGACATCTTCGAACACTTTCATCGCGAGCCGGATCCGCGTGTCGTGCTCTCGATCGCCGTGGGCGATTGGAGCGACGGCACCAACCGGGCGGACCGCTGCTCAGCCTCCATCGAAGCCTGGGCGGAGGAGGACCGCATTCACATGGCCTTCAGCGACCGCGCCGGGTCGACCTGGCAGGAGCTGGAGGTCGTGAGCTGGCAGCTCACGAGCGGTGAGGCGCAGGCGTGCCCTCTTCGTGAGGCCTTCCTCCGCATGGCAGACCACATCGTGTATCAGGACCGACGGCTGCGCCGCGCGCTCACCCCCGCGGCGCGGGCCCAAGGTCTGTAAACCCGGGCTTTACATCCAGTAAGCTTCGACGGTGCCCCGGCAGGAGACCCTCGGCCAGCGCATTCGCCGCGTCCGCCAGGAGCGAGGCATGAGCCTCGCGAAGGTCAGCGGCGGGGACTTCAGCCGTGCGTTCCTCAATCAGGTCGAGCTGGGCCGCAGCCAGCCGTCGACCAGGGTACTGCGGGTCATCGCCGGCCGGCTCGGCACCGAGGTCGACTACCTGCTCGAGGGCAAGCTGCCGAACCTCGATCGCGAGCTCGCGCTGGAGAGGGCCCGGGTCCTGATGGCACGCGGCCAGGCGCGACGCGCTCTCGAGGCAATCGGTGAGGCGGTGGACGCGTCCGATTGGCCCCTGCGGACCGATGCGAGACTCTGTCAAGCGGAGGCTCTGCGCGCAGTCGGGCGCACGGATGAAGCCGATGCCATCCTGGCCGAGGAGCGCAAGGTCATCGCCGCGCGTCGGGACAGCCATCGTCTCGGGCGCCTGCGTGCCTTGGAGCGCGGCGAAGCGTATTCGATCGGCAACGGCGATGCGGAGACGGCAGTGCGAGTGCATCTCAGGCTCGCCGAGCACGCGCTCCGCGCCGAGCGAGGGTACGACGCGCTAGAGCATTACCGAGCCGCCCGCGTCCTCCTCGAGGTAGCGGTCAGGTAGCTCAGAAACCGTTCGGAAACGGCGAACCCACGGGGTTCACCGTCGGCGGCGCGATCGCGAGGGTGATGATCTCGTGAGACCTCAACACGATCGCTTTCGGGTCGCCCGGGAAAGCCACCGGCCCGGCGCCGTCGTCCCGATCTACATAGACGAGAAGCCTTTGGCTCGCGGTGAGCGTAAACGACGAGACGTGCGACGCATCGAGCGGCTGCGGTTGTCCTGCCCAGTCGCCCCAGACCTGGAAAAAGTCGCCCAGGGTGAAGATGCGGTCGGCGGGCGACTCGACGTGAATGATTCCGGGCTCGCCCGTGTGCATGTGCAGCCAGTAGTAGCACGACGCGGTCCGGCCGACGTCGGTGGGGATGGCCACCGCGTTGCCTTGATTGAAGATCCGCAGCACGATGTGGTAGTGGACCTGCGTGTGCTCGAGCTGGTCGCACGGGATGACGCCTGTTGGAGTGACGCCAGTGGGCGCGGGAGATCCGGATACGCTCGGGAAGAGACCGCCCGATGATTGATTGCCGACCCTGCTGAAACCGACAAAGGCCATGACCGACACGACGACGAGGACGAGCACCGCGACCGCTGCGATGATGGCCACCAGCGCCCCGGTCGAGACGCCTGAAGGCGGGCGAGTCTCACCGATGCCGATCCATGCCCGACCATCCCAGCGCCAGCGCCTGTCCGGCGAGATCGCCGGCTGCCAGGCCGCGCCGTCCCACCACCAATAGCCGTCGGGTGAAAACGTCGGCGGACCACCCTGTACTGCCATGCCGGGAAGCCTAGCCGACCGCCCGTCTAGTTCAGAAGCTGAGGCGCCTCAGAGTCCCGCGTTGCCAGTCGCCGTCCAGTCGAATCCGGGCGGCGGCGTGGCTGCACCTGATGTGATCTCGAGGCTGATCACCTCGTGCGCCTTCAAGACGATTGTCCCGGGGTCACCGGTGAAGGGCTGCGCGCCTTTGCCGTCGCCGGAGTCGACGTAGACATACACCTTCTCGCCCGTCGTGAGCGTGAACGAGGAGACATGCGTGGCGTCGAGGGGCTCTTTCGGGCCGCCCTGGTTCGTCGACCAGGCGTTCCACACTGCGAAGAATTGAGTCAGGGTAAATGTGTCGTTGGCCGGTGACTCGATGTGGATCACGTCCTGGTTCGCGGAGTGCACGTGGAGCCAGTAGAAGCATGTCGGCGAGGACTCGCCCCCCTGGATGCCGATGCCGCCCGGAAGCGGCGTGAGCACGCCCTCGTGGATGATCTGGAGGACCGCGTGGTAGTGGGTCTGGGAGTGCTCGAGCTGATCACATGGGATCCCACCAGCGGCCGCTACCGTGGTCGGCCGGGTGTTGACGTAGTAATAGATTAGGAGCCCGACAAACAGGGCCACCAGGAGCACGCCCACGACGACCGGAAGCAGAGGGACCTCCGGGCCAGACTTGACCTTGGGTGGCAGCCGGCGACCTGATTTCCCCTTCGCCCCTCGCTGGGGCGTCTTCGATCGTGTTGATGGGGCCATGCCTTGATAGAATACCGACCTACCCTTTCTGGCCTCGGCCGGATGGCTCGTGCCGTCCGTCCTGACGGGGCCTGAACCCATAGGAAGGAGGTCCCCATTGCGGGATTACGAGATTCTGTACATAGTCCGCGCCGACCTGGATGACGACAAGGTCCAGGACGTGGTCAAGCGAGTCAACACGCTGATCGAGCGCGCTGGTGGCGCCGCCGAGCGGACCAACCTTTGGGGCAAGCGCAAGCTTGCATATGAGGTCAAGCACCAGAAGGAGGGCGCCTATGTCCTTCAGGACTTTCGGATCGATCCACAGCGCATCCCCGAGCTCGAGGCGGCGCTCAAGATCACCGAGGAAGTGCTCCGGCACCTGATCGTGCGCAAGCCGGAGAAGGCCGCGCCAGCCCCCGCCGTCGCACCGCCGCCGGCGGAGGTGATCCTCGAGCCGATCGCGGTCGAGGCGGAGGCGGTGGCGGGCAGGTCAAACGGGGATCGGGAGGAGGAAGCTTAGATGTCCAATCTGAACAAGGCGCTGCTCATCGGCCGGCTGACCAAGGACCCAGAGATGCGATACACGCCCAGCGGCACCGCGGTCACCAACTTCAGCATCGCGACCAACCGGTGGTCGACCGGGCCTGATGGCGAGAAGAAGGAGTTCACCGACTACCACAACATCGTCGCCTACCCGATCGGCAAGCGGAATCTGGCCGAGACGGTCGCGCAGTACACGCGCAAGGGCGCCCTCGTTTACGTAGAGGGCCGCATCCAGACGCGTTCTTGGGAGGGCCAGGATGGCCAGAAGCGGCGCGTGACCGAGATCATCGCCAACGACGTGCAGTTCCTGGAGCCGCGCGGAAGCGGCGGCGGCGGCGGAGCAGCACCGAGCCGTGGCGCCGGCGGCACACCCCACGAGGACATTCCCGTTCCCGCTCCGGACGACGCGCCTCGCGACGTCGACCCGGACGATATCCCGTTTTAGGAGAGAGGCATGGCAGTCAACCGACCACCACGCGGCGACTCCGGCTCCGGCGGCGGAGGCAGGGGTCCGAAGCGCCAGCACCGCAAGGTGTGCAGCTTCTGCGTGGAGAAGATCGCGTACATCGACTACAAGGAAATCTCGCGGCTGCGCCGGTTCGTGAGCGACCGCGGCAAGATCTTGCCGCGTCGCGTGACGGGCACATGCGCCCGCCACCAGCGTCCGCTGACAACGGCGCTCGAGCGCGCGCGGGCGATCGCACTCCTTCCGTATACGACCGAGACCCACTAGCTTCCCCGCCACGGGGGGGAGGTGGGCCCGGCCCGGAGCGGAGGCCCGATAGAATTCAACGTGCCGCCGCAACCCCTTAACGGAGCGCGCCCATGACCTTCCAGACCCAGCTTCGCATCCCCGGCCCGACGCCGCTCCCAGAGCGGGTGGTCCGGAGCATGAACCGGCCCATGATCGACCACCGCGGGCCTGAGTTCGCCGCGATCCTCGCCGAGATCACGACCGGTGCGAAGCGGGTGTTCAAGACGTCGAACGATCTCCTTCTGCTCACCTCGTCGGGCACGGGGGGGCTCGAGTCGGCGGTCGCCAACCTCGTCTCGCCGGGCGATGAGGTCATCGTCGCCCTGTGCGGCAACTTCGGCGAGCGCTTCGCCGCCCTCGCCGCCGCCTACGGCGCTGATGTCGTCAGGCTGGAGTTCGAGTGGGGCCAGCCCGTGGACCCGGACGACCTGGCGCGGGTCGTCGAGCACCACCCGAAAGCAGGCGTCGTGCTGCTCACGCACAACGAAACGTCGACCGGGCTGACCAACCCACTGAGAGAGCTCGCGCGCGTGGTGCGCGACGCTGGCCGCATTGTGGTGGTCGACGGAGTGAGCTCGATCAGCTCGATCGCGATCGAGACGGACGCGTGGGGGATCGACGTCGCCGTCAGCGGCTCGCAGAAGGGATGGATGGCACCCCCGGGATTCGCGCTGGTGAGCGTGAGCGATCGCGCATGGGCTCAGCAAGCGAAGGCTCGCTCGCCTCGGTTTTATTTCGACTGGAAGGAAGCCAAGACGTGGGCCGACAAGGGCATGACCCCATTCACCCCGGCCGTGAGCGTCGCCTTCGCGCTTCAAGAAGGGCTACGAATGCTCGAGGAAGAAGGTCTCGAGCATGTGTACGAGCGCCACGCTAGCCTGGCCCGCGCCACGCAATCAGGACTGCAGTCGTTGGGCTTCCAGCTCTTCGCGCAGGAGGGCTTCCGCTCGAACACCGTGACGTCTGCAGTGCCCCCGCCCGGGGTCGACGTCGCTGTGCTGCGGAAGCTCCTCGACGAGAAATTCGGCGTCGTTATTGCCGGTGGCCAGGGCAAGATGGCCGGAAAGATGGTCCGGGTCGGACACCTGGGCGCGGTCGCCGAGGGCGACGTGGTGCAGGTGCTGTGGGCGATCGAGCAAGCGCTCGAAGAGCTCGACATCGCCCCCGCCGAGGGCCGGGCCGTGGCCGCGGCCACAGCTTCGCTGCAGGGCGTCTTAGCGTAGTGGCCAGCGCCGGAAGCTACTTGCATCTTCGACGGCCCGGGCGGCCGGGCGCCTTCGGCGCTGAAGCCGGCGTCAGGGGGCTCGGCGCTTGGTCGTCACGCATCTACGATGCGCTCCTCCTAGCGCCGCCCCTTCCTTGGCTCCGGCCGCCAGTGCCGCGAATCTGCTGCGGACCTCCGTCGCCGGCCACTCTGCACTGAGTCCCGTGCCCCGGATCCTCGTCGCCGACCCCCTCGCCGAGGACGGACTCGAGCGGCTACGTCGCGCGGGCGAAGTCACCGTGGTGACCAAGCTCACAGAAGCGGACCTGATCGAGCGCATACCAGACTTCGACGCGCTCGTGGTGCGCAGTGAGACGAAGGTCACGGAGCCGGTTCTCGAAGCGGGCCGCCGCCTACGAGTGGTTGGGCGGGCGGGTGTGGGAGTCGACAACATCGATGTCGCGGCCGCAACCCGCAAGGGCATCCTCGTCGTCAACGCGCCCCGCGGAAACATCGTCGCCGCGGCCGAGCACACCATCGCCTTGCTCTTCGCGCTCGCGCGATCGGTGCCGCAGGCGGACGCCTCGGTGAGGCGCGGGGAATGGACTCGATCGAAGTTCATCGGCACCGAGATCCGGGGTAAAACGCTGGGGGTCATCGGCCTCGGCAATGTCGGCTCAGAGGTCGCCAAGCGCGCGCACGGGCTGGAGATGGAGGTGGTCGCTTACGACCCGGTCGTGTCGGTTGAGCGCGCGGAGCTCTTCAACGTAGAGCTGGTGGCGCTGAACGAGCTGCTGGAGCGGTCTGATTTCGTCACTGTCCACGTTCCCCTCGTCGAAGCCAACCGCCACCTCATCGGCGCGCGAGAGCTGGCGATGCTCAAGCCGACCGCTCGTCTCATCAACACCGCGCGGGGCGGCATCGTGGACGAGGCGGCCCTGTGCGAAGCGCTCGAGTCGGGACGGCTGGCGGCCGCGGCGGCGGACGTGTTCGAGCACGAGCCGGCGGGCGACAGTCCGCTGTTCAAGCTTCCCAATTTCATCGCCACCCCCCACATCGCCGCGTCCACGATCGAGGCCCAGGCATCAGTCGCGTTTGACGTGGCGGAAGAGGTCGCCACCGTTTTGGCGGGTGACCTGCCGCGGTACGCAGTCAACGCACCCGCGTTGCCGCCTGAGGAGCTGGCCTACTTGCGTCCGTTCGCGCTGCTCACAGAGCGACTGGCCTCACTGCACAGCCAGATGTTCGGCGGAAGGGTGGATGCCATCGAGCTTGAATGCGAGGGCGAACTGGCCGAGCATGACATCAACCTCCTCGTCGCGGCCGCGATTCGAGGCGTCCTCCAGCCTTTCACGGAACATCGCATCAACGCCGTCAACGCCCGGCTGATCGCCTCCAGCCGAGGCGTCAAGCTGATCGAAAGGCGCAGTCCCGCGCGTGGAAGCTACGCCAGCCTCGTCACACTCCGTATGCACGGGCACGAGCTCGCCGGCACCGTGCTCATGGGCGAGCCGCGCGCGGTTCGGATCGACTCGTTTCGCGTTGACCTCGTGCCTGAGGGCCGCTTCCTCGTCAGCCGGCATGACGACCGGCCGGGCGTGGTTGGCAGCTTCGGCACAATTTTGGGCAAGCACGACGTCAACATCGCGAGCATGCAGGTCGGGCGCGACGCGCCGCGCGGCAACGCGATGATGATCCTCGCCGTCGACGATCCCGTCGGCGCTGACGTGCTGGCGCGTCTACGTGAGGTGGCCGGCATGTCCGACCTCCGCTACGTGGAGCTCGGGGGCACCTCCGATAGCTGACGTAAGAGCGCTGGCTGGGATCCGATACAGCCTTTCGCACGCCGGCGACCTGAGCCGGCTGGTCGCGCCGCCGTATGACGTCATCTCCGAGGCGGACCTCTCTAGGTACAGGTCGCTCTCACCTTTCAACGTCGTTCACGTCACGCGGCCGGGCACCCACTACGACAGCGCCGCCAGAACGTTCGAAGAGTGGGAGCGCGACGGCATCCTCCAGGCCGATGAGCCGTCGATGTACGTCCATGAGGTCGCATTCAACGGCCGGCGCCGCCGCGACCTCATCGCGGCGCTCCGGCTGCAGCCGTACGACGACCGAATGGTGCTGCCACACGAGCGCACGCATCGCGGGCCGAAGGAAGATCGGCTGGCCCTGATGCGTGCCACGCACGTGAGCCTCGAGCCGCTCTGGTTTGTGTACGAAGGACGCGCCAGTGGGCTGCAGCAGATAACCGAAGTCGTGAGCCGGCGTTCACCGGCGGTGGAGTTTCTGGGGCCCGAGGAAACCGAGCATCGCCTTTGGACGGTCACCGACCGGGTGATTCATGCCGCTGTGCATGCGGCTTTCGAGAGCCTGCCGGCGCTCATCGCGGATGGGCACCACCGATACGAGACCGCGCTGGCTTACGCCGAAGAGGTCGGCGGCGCGACCGACGCCGTCTCCCGCTTCACCCTGGCGCTCCTTACCGACATCGACGATCCCGGTCTGGAGGTGCTGCCCACCCATCGGGTGCTGAAGGCCGGCGTCGCGGTCACCGGAGGCGAGGAAGCGCCTTCGCTGGAGGCAACCCTGGCTGGTCTCCGCGGCCGGGTGGCCGCCGGCGTTTACCACGACCATCGATTCGAGGTCCTGCCGTTGGAAGGGAGCGTGGCCCTGGTGGAGTTACACGAGCAGGTGATCGACAACATCCTCGGTAAGCGCAACCCCGAGGACTTCCTGCTCTACACCCGCGACGCGGCCGAGGCGGTGCGCTGGGTGGATGAAGGCATCGGGGTGGGCGCCTTCTTCCTCGACGCGCCCGACCTCAGGCAGGTTTTGAAGCTGGCGCAGGAGGGGAAGGTACTTCCTCAGAAGAGCACCTACTTTTACCCGAAGCCGCCTTCCGGGATGGTATTTCTCCGGCTCGATCCCAACCGGCGGCTATAGTTAGGAACCCGAAAAAAGAAACAAGAAAATGCCAACTTACGGTTACCGCTGCAGCAATTGCGGCCACGAATTCGAGATCCAGCAGAGGATGAGCGACCAGCCGCTGAAGGCCTGCCCCAAGTGCCAGGGGAAGCTCAACAAGATCCTCTATCCGGTCGGAATCAGCTTCAAGGGCAGCGGGTTCTACACCACCGACTACGGGTCGGGAAAGAGCGCCGGCAGCGACTCGACCAACGGGTCCGTGAAGAGTTCCGACAAGGCCGCGGCCGAGGCCGGCTCGGAGAGCAAAGCGGAGTCAAAGCCGGAGTCCAAATCGGAGCCCAAGTCGGAGTCGAAACCGAAATCGGAGCCGAAGTCAACGTCGAAATCGGATTCCAAAACGGAAAGGAAAGCCTCCTAGATGAGCGACATACACGCGGTTACTGACGCCGAATTCGAGTCCGTCGTGCTGAAGGCCGACGGGCCGGTGCTGGTCGATTTCTGGGCGGCCTGGTGCGGCCCATGCCGCATGATCGCGCCCATCGTCGAGCAGCTCCACGGCGAGCTCGGCGACAAGGTGACCGTGATGAAGATGGACATCGACGAAAACCCGGCTACGCCTATGTCGCTGGGGATCATGTCGATCCCGACCGTGATCATCATCAAGGACGGCAAGGCGGCGGATCGGACCGTGGGCTACCGCCCGAACATGAAGGGCGACCTCAAGGCCAAGCTCGAGGCGCTGATCGGGGTCTGATCTAGGGCCATACAGGTTTCGCCGGAAGGCGCAAACCTGGCTATTGTTCTCGCGTGCAGGTTGCGATCTACGCACGCAAGGATCCGGGCGGGAAGCGCTTCCTGACCACCCTGGAGCGGCGGATCGAGCGGCAGGAGATCAGGGCCTGGGAGGTTCGGCGCAAGAACCCGTTGACACTGGTCCATTCCGGGGACCGCTACGCGAAAGTCCGGGTAACCTTCGTCCCCTCTGGAACGCGGGGCTTCGCCCGAGTCACGAAGGACGGCAAGCTGGGCGCCTTTCGCTCGCCCGAGCCGACGCTGGTGGCCACCATTGTCGGCCCGTCACAGGTCGATCGCGTGGTGAGCTTCCTGGTCGGCCTGATGACCCGTCATGCCGAGCCGCTCGGGGTCGAAGGCATCGGCATCCCGCTGACGGAATAGCATCTTTCCAGGCTGGGGATGATTGGGGGCTGGTGCCTCCCGCGGTCTTCAAAACCGTTTGCGGGGCGCTGCTGAGGCGTCCTGGGTGGGTTCGATTCCCATCCATCCCCGCCACTTTCTGCGGCGATGACCGCCAAGTTGACAGCCAAAACCACCAACGGTTTTCTGAACCGTCTGCGGGCTTGGCGAAACTCAGGGCAGGATCTTGTGGGAAAGTCGGCCCACGAAAGGACAGACCTACCGGCC
>CATPBF010000036.1 GCA_955652585.1 Candidatus Dormiibacterota bacterium
CGATACGGGAGCGCCGACGAGCGCGAGCATGGCGGCGGACAGAACAGCGACTGACAGGCGTCCGGCAAGTCTGCGATTCACGACGAACCCCCCTCCTTGACTTCGAAACGCGAACCGGAATCCGTGGATTATGCCTCTAACCCGGACCAATGACCAGCGCCAACTCGGGTCGCTCTCCCGGCGCGGATAGAATTACGGGCCGCGTGCCGAGGTAGCTCAGCTTGGTAGAGCACTTGACTGAAAATCAAGGTGTCGCCAGTTCAAATCTGGCCCTCGGCACCAGCCTGGGTCGCCGGCCGTGAGCGACGCAGCAAGCGAAATGGGGCGTCCAGGATCACGAACAAGACGATCGCGATTAGCCCGGCCGACCCGATGTACCACGGCCATGGGCCCATTACGTCGAGCACGGTCGTGCTGGCCGGCTTGGCGCGAAGGTACATGTAGTTGGCGCCTGTAGCGGCGTCGAGCAGGCCTACGAAAGCGGCATATGCGACGGTCAGCGCACCGACCCAAAAGATGGCGCGCTGGCGTGGCCACTGTCCCAGGCCAACGACGAGGAACAGCGCCGCGGCCACCACGCCGCCATGGGCCACGTAGTACTGGATGAACGGGAAGGCGGGGAAATGCTGGGGCAGATCGGGCGTGATGACAGCCTGGATGGTGCCGGCCAATCCCCAAAAGTACGTCACCTCTACGAGCAGCTGCTGCCGCAGCCACAGCGCGAGCGCGGACACGAAGATCGCCGCGTCGCAGAGCTGGAACGGGAGTGCGTAGGCGAGGTCAGCTCGATCCGCGTGGGTGGCGACGAGGAAGATCCACCACGCGACCTCAGCGCCGACCAATACAACGGCCAGCGAGCGCGCGGCGGTCGTCGTCCACGTTCCTGGTCGCAGACGGGCTGCGGTCACCGAAGCGGCTGTCGCTGCGGCGATGACTGCCACGGCGCCCAGGTGCTCGGTCGCGAGCAGTCCGGTCATTCGGGCGAAGGTACGCCAAAAGCCGAAATAGCTACGCTACGCGAAGGGTTGGCATAGAAGGGAGAAGATGAAGGTAGAGATCTGGTCTGACATCGTTTGACCTTGGTGCTACATCGGCAAGCGACGGTTTGAGACCGCTCTCGAGCGGTTCGATCATCGGGCCGATGTCGCTGTGGGGTTCCGCAGCTTCGAGCTCAACCCGAATGCGCCGGCTCAGCAGGAGGGCAATCCAGAGGAGGCGCTGGCGCGCAAGTACGGGATGAGTCTCGAGAAGGCACGGGCGTTGAACGCCAGGGTCGTGGATGCGGCGGCCGGTGAGGGCCTCCAGTATCGGTTGGACATCGCCAAGCGGGGCAACACGTTCGACGCCCACCGGCTCATCCACCTGGCCGCGACATTGAACCTGCAGCCCGCGATGAAGGAGCGACTCATGGCCGCCTATTTCATGGAAGGGCGTGCCATCGGCGACCGGGACACGTTGGTTGGGCTGGCCGGCGAGGTTGGCATCGATGCCGAACGCGCTCGGTCGACTCTGAATTCCGACGCGTACGCCGAGGATGTGCGGGCTGACGAGCGCGAGGCGACTGAATTGGGCATCACGGGTGTGCCGTTCTTCGTGATCAACCGCCGCTATGGAGTCTCTGGCGCCCAGCCGCCTGAGGTGATGCTCGAGGCGCTTGCGGTCGGCTGGAAGGACGCCCCCGACTAGCGGGCGTAATCGATCGCCACGGTGGTGGCGAAGAGGACGACGCCGACCCAGCCGAACATGAACGCTCGCCAACCGATTGCGTCCTGACGCAGGCGCGACCAGTTGTTGACGGCGGTGGCGAGGACCAGGTAGAGGAAGGTCATCTGAGCCCACATCACCAGGAAATGGAACTGCCCGACCGGGCTCCAGCGATATGAGATCGGCATCGACCAGTTGACGAGATCCAGCCCTGCCTGGACCAGGAACGCGGCCGTGGCTGTCGCCAGACCGAGCAACGCATACAGCGGCAGCCGTCTCCAGGCTATGCGGGGTCTGAGGCGGCGGAGCACCGCCACACCGGCGACGTTGAGCGCCGGGATGAACAGGCCGTCACCCAACACGCCGGAGAAATACCAAAACACAGTGTGCTGGCCGCCGCGGTAGGAGAAGTAGAAAGCCCATTGATACCCGAATAGGAACGTCCAGCTGACGGCCGCAGCTAGGAGCGGCCACCAGGCACGTTCGCGGGCCAATCGGAGGACGGCAGCCATGTGGCCCCGCATGCTAGCCGATGGGGCCGCCTCCAGGGCTACATGGGCGCCGCATACTAACCCGCCGTGGGCGAGGTGAGACGGTTGTTCAGGTTCGGAGTGCAGGAGCATTCGGCTCCCAGCGGCAGCGCCTGGAAGGACAAGGCGCGGCTGGTGGAGTCGCTCGGTTACAAGACGTTGTACCTGCCCGATCATTTCGGCGACCAGCTCGGCCCGATCGCGGCCTTGATGGCGGCCGCCGACGCCACCACCAGCCTGCGGGTGGGTTCGCTCGTGTTCGACAACGATTACCGCCATCCGGCGGTGTTGGCCAAGGAGGCCGCCTCCATCGACCTGCTCTCAGGTGGCCGCTTCGATTTTGGCCTCGGTGCGGGCTGGATGGCTTCCGACTACGAGCAGGCGGGGATCCCGTTCGATTCGCCAGGTGTGCGCATCGAACGGATGGAGGAGGGTCTGGCGATCATCAAGGGCTTGCTCGCGGGTGGAAAGTTCTCGTTCACCGGCAAGCACTACCGAATCACCGAGCTCGAAGGGAGCCCGTCACCGGTGCAGAAGCCCCATCCGCCGATCCTGTTGGGAGGCGGGGGCCGTCGAATGCTGCGTCTGGCGGCGCGGGAAGCGGACATCGTGAACGTGAACTACGACCTTCGCGAGGGCCGCATCAACCCAACCCTGGTTCGTACTGGATTGGCCGGCGCGACCGACGAGAAGCTGGCGTGGATCAGGGAGGCGGCTGGAGCGCGCATCGAACAGATCGAGCTGAGTGTCACGATCTTCTTCGCCAGCATCACCGACGATCGCGAATCGCTCGCCGCCGCCGTGGGCCGCGGCTTCGGCGCCGGAGCCGCCGACGTTCTCGACACGCCCCATTTCCTCATCGGGACCATCGACCAGATCGTCGAGGCGTTGCGGGAGCGCCGTGAGCGATATGGGATCTCCTATGTGATCCTTCCCGGCGAGGTCGCCGAGGAGTTTGCCCCGGTGGTGGAGCGCCTCTCCGGGACCTAACATTGGCTCAAAGTGGCCACGACTGAGCAGGTAGAGGTCAGAGGCCCAGTGGCGGGACGGGCGCGCGAGGTGCTCACGCCCGCCGCTCTGGATTTCGTCGGTAGCCTCCAGCGAGAGTTCGGCGGCCGTCGCGAGCAACTGCTGCGCGCACGCGACGAGCGCCAGGCGCGTATCGACGTTGGGGAGATTCCGGTTTTCCTTGAGGCGACTAAGCCGGTCCGGGAATCCGAATGGCGGGTCGCGCCGGCGCCGAAAGACCTCGAGGACCGGCGGGTCGAAATCACGGGGCCCACCGATCGCAAGATGCTGATCAACGCCCTCAATTCCGGGGCGCGCGTGTTCATGGCCGACTTCGAGGACGCCAACTCGCCGACCTGGTCGAACCTCCTCGAGGGCCAGGTCAACCTGATCGACGCCATCGAGAGGGCACTTACGTTCACCAGCCCCGAGGGCAAGGAATATCGCCTCAACGAGAAGGTGGCGACGCTGGTCGTACGTCCGCGCGGATGGCACCTCGACGAACGCCACGTCGTGCTTGGGGGGAAGCCGGTTTCGGGCAGCCTGTTTGATTTCGGCCTGTACTTCTTCCACAACGCCAAGCGCCTGCTGAGCAAGGGAAGTGGACCGTACTTCTATCTCCCCAAGCTCGAAAGCCATGCTGAGGCGCGGCTTTGGAATGACGTCTTCAACTTTGCGCAGGATGCGCTGGGCATCCCGCGCGGGACGATCAGGGCCACCGTCCTCATCGAGACGATCCTTGCCGCATTCGAAATGGACGAGATCCTGTACGAGCTGCGGGACCACTCCAGCGGGCTGAACGCAGGACGGTGGGACTACATCTTCAGCATCATCAAGAAGTTTCGAAACCGACCGGACTTCGTCTTGCCCGAGCGCGCTCAAGTGACGATGACGGTCCCCTTCATGCGCGCGTACACGTTGCTGCTGGTGAAGACATGCCACAAGCGCGGCGCGCATGCGATGGGGGGGATGGCGGCGTTCATCCCGTCACGGCGCGACGCCGAGGTCAATGCTGTCGCGATGGCCAAGGTCAAAGAGGACAAGGATCGAGAAGCGGGCGATGGTTTCGATGGCACCTGGGTGGCGCATCCGGACCTCGTGACGATCGCGACCGAATCATTCGATCGCGTGCTTGGCGACCGCCCGAACCAGTTGGAGCGGCAAAGACCGGATGTTCATGTTGACTCGCGGCAGCTCATCGACGTGCGCGTGCCGGGTAGCACGATCACAGAGGGTGGGCTCAGGCTAAACGTGAGCGTGGGCATCCAGTACATCGAGTCCTGGATGCGGGGCGTGGGCGCGGCGGCCATCAACAATTTGATGGAGGATGTCGCCACCGCCGAGATATCGCGGTCGCAGGTGTGGCAGTGGTGCCGGCATGCGGCGCGCCTTGTCGAAGGCTCGACCGTGACGGCAGAGCTCGTGCGTGAGATCGCCGACGACGAGATGGCGAGCCTGCACGCCCGACATGGCGATGAGTTGTGGAAGAAGGGGCGTTTTGCAGAGGCGCGCGAGGTGTTCGAGGAGGTCGCGCTGGCCGAGAGCTTCCCGGCCTTCCTGACGCTGGTCGCCCAGCGCTACATCGACTGACGAATACCGGCTAGGGAATCACCCTCGGCGGCGCGGGCGGCTTGCCCGGCAGCCTGCGCCACTGCCTCGGGCCGACGCCGTTGTTGGGGTTGCCCGGCACGAAAGCGACTGCCGACGGCTTGACCATGCAGTTGTCCTTGCGCACGACGCTGCGCTCGCCGCCTTCCTGGTGCTCGATCACGACCGTCCTCTCCAGCACGGCTCGCACGCGTACCTGCTTGCCGTCGACCATTGCGTTGAAGCCACCGCTGACCTCGTGGTTCAAGGGTGGGACGATGCTTGCCAGGGAAACGAGATCGGCGGCGATTTTGCTCATGTAATGGCTTCCTTGGGCTAGGCGGCGGTTGTGTAGCCACCGAAAAAATGAAAATTGCCGAGCCCTTCGTCCGGCAGCAACGAAGCTTACCAGAACGTTACGCGGCTCCCAGAAAGACCCGGTTTGGGGCCGAGTGCCGGCACGCTACGCGGCCGGGTTGTGCTCCTGCAGGCGCAGCTGCCGGGCCGCTTCGCGGCCCCGTCGCGCGGCTTCCTTGCTCGCCAGGTGGCGAACCCGGAGGTGGGTAGGGTCGACCATGAGTCGCTGCCGGTTGACGAGCACCTTGGGCTCGCCAGGGGCGGGTTCGATGACCGCGGTGCGCTCCAGGACGGCCGTCACCCAGACGCGCCGGCCGTCGACCTCGGCTTCGAAGTCGGGAAGGATCTCGTCATCCTCGTCCATCTCGACGCTGTCCAGACGGACCAGCTCAGTGCGGCTCAACTGCTCTCCTGCGGCCTTTCGGTAGGTATCCATGCTCATATGCCAGATACCCGATCGCGAGCAGGACCAAACCCAGACCGAGCCATGGAAGGAGATACGCGGGGAAGATACCCAGCAGATCGCGAACTCGAGGTCCGAGGCGCCGTCCGAGCTCGAGGAAGATCGCCGCCCAGATGGTCGCGGACAACAATACGCACGGTACAAATACCCGATAGGGGACGTTCAATATTCCCGAAAGCGCCGAGATCACGATGCGCATGCCGGGGATGTGGCGGCCGATGATGATCGTCCAGGGCCCCCACCGCTTGAAAGCTCTCTCGGCGCCATTCAGCTTCACTTCAGTCAGGCCGATGAATCGGCCGTAACGTCGGATGAATGGCCTCCCGTAGCGTCGCGAGATCGTGAGGTTGCACGCGCTCCCGAGTACCGCTCCCGAGACCACAGCCAGGTATGCGAACGGATACGGGATCGCCCCGGTCGTGGTCAGGTAGCCGCCGTAAGCGATGGCTGCGTCACCCGGGGCGGGGAGCGGCACCCCCAGCTCCTCCAGGAAGATCACGAAGAACAGGCCGCCGGCCTGGTGATTCAGGATGAACAGGCGGATGGCGTGCGTCAGGGGCCTCAGCCAGGATGGTTCCTGCAGCCACCCCGGAAGGAAACTCGCTAGATGGGCGGCCATGACCAGCATTTGTCAGGGCCGACCTTTCGGCCCTGGGGCGATTATATGTGCGGCAACCTGCCCGCCCTTGCGGCTTGGGACGAAATCAGCGATTCGGGCGACGCCCACGCCAACTGGGTTCCGAAGACTCTTTCAAAATGGCGCGCGTAGCCGCGTGCCGCGGTCTCGGTGTCTATCCGACGCCCTGTGAGCGCGGCGATTGAGGTCGGACGTTTGTCCGCATGCCCACACGGGATGATGCCCTCGAAGTAATCGAGGGCGGTCGTGAGGTTCAGGGCGAAGCCGTGGCTGACCACGGAACGGTTCAGCTTGATCCCGATCGCGGCCAACTTCTCGCCGTTCGACCAGACGCCCGTCAGGCCGGGTCCTCCAGGCTCGGAAGCGATTCCGAGCTCATCCATGTAGTCGATCACCGACTGCTCGAGCTTCTCCAGGTACTGCGGAATCGTGATTCCAAAATGCGTGAGGTCGAGGATCGGGTAGCCGACCAGCTGGCCTGGACCGTGGTAGGTCGCCTCTCCGCCACGGTCGGACCAGATCACCTCGACCGCGCGCCGGCCGCGTTCCGCCTCATCCCACAACAGGTGGTCAGCGCTGGCGGCCTTGCCCATCGTGAACACGTGAGGGTGCTCGAGCAGCAGCAGCGTGTCGGGCGCGCGGCCGTCCCGCACAGCGTCCACCAGCTCGGCCTGGAGGTCCCAGACCGAGCGATAGCGGGCGCTACCCAGCCAGCAGGCTCTTACGGGCAGGGACTTGCTCATCAGCGTGGTATGAGGAACGGACCAGAGGACCGGCTTCGACGTGGCCGAAGCCCATGGCCATCGCCTTCTGCTTCAGCTCGACAAATTCTTCGGGCCGGTAGTAGCGCACGACCTCGGCATGCTTCTTGCTCGGCCGCAGGTACTGGCCGACAGTCAGGACGTCGATGTTGTGCGCGCGCATATTGCGAAACACCTCGAGCAGCTCTTCTTCGGTTTCGCCAAGGCCGACCATCAGTCCCGACTTGCTGACCATGTGCGGCGCCAGCATCTTCACGTGTCGGAGCAGCGCCAGGCTGTTCGCGTACACCGCCTTGGGCCGGATCCGCGAGTAGAGACGAGGCACGGTCTCGGTGTTGTGGTTGAAGATGTCGGGGCCCGCGTCGACGACAGTCCGCACAGCTTCGAAGTCACCCTGGAAGTCTGGGGTCAGCACCTCGATCGTGGTGCCGGGGCTGCGCCGTCGGATGGCCCGAATCGTGCGCGCAAAGATGCCGGCGCCACCGTCGCGCAGATCGTCGCGATCGACCGAGGTTATGACCGCGTGGCGAAGCCCGAGCTCGGCCACGGATTCGGCGACGCGAAGGGGCTCGCCGAGGTCCAGCTCCGAAGGCCGCCCCGAGGTGACGGCGCAGAATCGGCACGCTCGCGTGCACACGTCGCCAAGGATCATGAACGTGGCAGTGCGCCGGTTCCAGCAGTCGAAGATGTTCGGGCAGCGCGCCTCTTCGCACACGGTGTGCAGCCGGCTTCCGCGCACGATCTGCTTGAGATCCTTGAAATTCTCGCCCTCGGTCACGCGCACGCGGATCCACGATGGGATCGGCTGCGTCGTGAGCCGGGAGGATTCGCTCACAGACGGATGCTCGCGGCGGTCCATTCCTCGAGTGCTTTCTTGATGAAGCCGAGGAACTGGCCGGCCATCATCCCGTCGACGATCCGATGGTCGAAGCTCAGGCACATGTTCATCATGTTGCGCACCGTGATGCCGTCGCCGATGACGACCGGGCGGCGGACGATCGACTCGGTGGTGAGGATCGCGGCCTGCGGCTGATTGATGATCGGCTGGCTGGCCACCGACCCGGTCGAGCCCGTGTTGTTGAGTGTGATGGTGCCGCCGTGGACGTCGTCGGGTTTGAGCTGCTTGTTGCGCGCGCGTTCGACCAGGTCGTTGATCGACCGCACGAGGTCGGTGAAGCCGCGCTGGTCGGCGTCTTTGAGCACGGGGACAATGAGCCCGTCGGGAATCGAAACTGCGATGCCCATGTTGATGTATCGCTTCACGATCACGCCCTCATCGCTCCACGTGGAGTTGAGCCACGGGTATTGCTTGATCGCCTCACACACGATCTGAACCACGAAGGGGATATAGGTCAAGGCGACGCCATGGCGAGCCTTGAAGCCGTCTTTCTCCGACTCGCGGTAGCGAACGAGGTTGGTGACGTCGACCTCCTGCAGGGTCCACGCGTGCGGCGAGGTCGCCAGGCTGCGGACCATGTGCTCGGCGATCGAGCGCCGCATGACGCTGAGCTTGACGAGCTCCTCGCGCTTGCCATCGATAGGGGTGGGCGCAGGCGCGGCCGGAGCCTTTTGCGGCGCCGGCGCCGCGGGCGCCGTTGCCGCGGCCTGGCCGCTGCCCACCACCGCAAGCACGTCGTCGCGCGTCACCCGTCCGCCTAGGCCGCTGCCGCGGAGGGTCGCCGGGTCGAGGCCGTGCTCAGCGGCGAGCTTCCTGACCGCTGGGGACAGCTTCGCGCGGCCGTCGCCGCCGCCCACGGTCGTGACCTCCGGCGCCGGGCCAGGAGCATCTGAAGCCTCTCGCGTCTGCGGCGCGGCGACTGCGGCGGCAGCAGCGGTTTGCGGCTGCGGTTTGGTTGCCTGCGCGCCTGGAGAGGCAGTGTCGGCAACCTCGATCTGCGCGAGCACGGCGCCAACCTGCACGGTCTCTCCCTGTGCGGCCGTGATCTTGACCAGCTTGCCCTCGAAGGGCGAGGGGATCTCGGCGTTGACCTTGTCCGTGACCACCTCGACCAGCGGCTCGTCACGCTTGACGAAGTCGCCCTCGTTCTTCAGCCAATGGTCGACCGTGCCTTCGGTGACCGACTCACCGAGTTGGGGCATCTTGATCTGGGCCAGGCCCATGCCGGCTAGTGTACCGGCGGGTCGTAATTCTCACCTCGCGCCCGATTACAAGCAGCAGGCACGACGTTCCCTCAATGGAGGTGTAAGTGGATACGACGACCGGTTTCTTGTTGGGGGTGTTCATCCTGGTGGTGCTCATCACCCTGTTCGCGCTCTTTTTTCGTTTGGAGGATCTTGAGTCGCGCCTCGCCGAGGTTCCGGAGCCCAATGACGGCAGCCAACCACTGGCGGTGACTTGGCTGGTGGAGGCCTACTGCATGAAGGACAGGAAACGGGTCGAGATGGTCAACCCACATCCAATCACGATGGTGAACGGAAGGCCTGCCATGGCTGGCGTCTGCCCTCATTGCGGCACCAAGATCTACAAGATCAGCAAGTCGTACGGCATGGTCCAAGCGATATTCCGCGTGCGGGACGAGCG
>CATPBF010000037.1 GCA_955652585.1 Candidatus Dormiibacterota bacterium
CCTTCAGCCAGATCAAGGCCGTCAGCGAGCGAAACGACGAGCCGGAAAAAGCATGCCGGCCGTTTGACATCAACCGCGACGGGTTCGTCATGAGCGAGGGCTCTGTGATGTTCGTGCTCGAAGAGATGGAGCACGCGAAGAAACGCGGCGCGAAGATCTTTGCGGAGATCGCCGGTTACGGCGCGAGCGCTGACATGTACCACTTCACCGCCCCGCAGCCCGAGGGCAAAGGCGCGATCCGAGCCATGAAGCGCGCGGTCGAGAAGAGCGGCGTCGAGCTGACGGACGTGGGCTACATCAATGCACACGGAACTTCGACCAAGCTCGGCGACGTCGCTGAGACCAAGGCCATCAAGGCCGTTTTCGGCGACCACGCTTACAAGCTCGCGGTCAGCTCCACCAAGTCGGTGCATGGTCACTTGCTGGGCGCCGCCGGCGCCATCGAGGCCGCCGCGTGCGTGCTCGCGCTCGACCGCGGCTTGCTGCCGCCGACCATCAACCTGGACGACCCCGACCCTGAGTGCGACCTCGACTACGTGCCCAACAAGGCCCGCAAGGCAGACATCAAAGTCGCCCTGTCGAACTCGTTCGGCTTTGGCGGCCACAACGCGGCGCTCGTGATCAAGGCCCCAGAGGCTAACTAGGAGGATTGCCCATGGCAACCCAGCTCGACTTCAAGGAATTTCAGGAGCTCGCTGCCGAGATTCTCGGCATCGAGCCCGCCGACGTACAGATGGACAAGAGCTTTCAGCGTGACCTGGCCGCCGACTCCCTCGACCTTGTCGAGCTCATCGCGGCGATCGAAGACAAGTACGACGTAGAACTGTCAGAGGAAGAGCTCGAAAAGATGAAGGTCATAAGCGACCTTTGGAAGTTCCTGGAACAGAAGACCGCGGAGCGGCTGGAGGCGTAAGCAGATGGCGATCACCCACGAGTATCGGACGCGTTCGGACGCCGTCCCCTTGCGCTCGTTCAAGGCCAGGGGCCGGCCCAGCGCGATCGCCGGGATGGGCGTCTATGCGCCCGAGAAGATCATCACGAACTTCGATCTCGAAAAGATGATGGACACGTCCGACAAGTGGATCACCGAGCGCACTGGCATCCACAGGCGGCACATCGCGGAGCCGGGGACGACGACGTTCGAGATGGCGACGAAGGCTGCGCGCGGCGCGCTTGACGCCGCCGGCATCACGGCGGCAGACCTCGACATGATCCTGGTCGGCACCTCGTCGCCCGACGGTCCATTCCCGTCCGTCGCGTGCCGAGTCCAGAACGAGCTCGGCGCTCCGGGCGCCGTGGCGTGGGACACGCTGGCGGCGTGCACCAGCTTCGTGTACGGCCTGTCGATCGCGGACGCGTACATCGCCAGCGAGCGCGCCGACACGGTGCTGGTCATCGGCGCCGAGGTCCTGTCGCGGATGCTGAATTACGGCAACCGCGGGACGGCGGTCATCTTCGGCGATGGTGCGGGAGCGGCTGTGGTTCGCCCGGCTCCCACCGGCGGCGGCTTCAAGAGCTGGTGCCTCGGCTCGGACGGGCGCGGCTATGCCCAGGTCACGGCCGGGAACATCGAAAAGGGCGCTTACGCCGCCAAGGACGCGGCGCCCTTTATCGAAATGGTCGGTCCGGACGTCTTCAAGTTCGCGGTCGACATCTTCATCCGCCAGGCGAATGAGGTCTGCAACACCGCAGGCATCGCTCTCGAGGACATCGACCTTTGGGTGCCGCACCAGGCCAACTTCCGAATCATCGATGCGGCGGCCAGGCGCATCGGCCTGCCGCTCGACCGGGTCGCGATCAACATCGACGAGTACGGCAACACTTCCAGCGCTTCGATACCCCTCGCGTTGGAGGAAGCGATCCGGAAGGGACGTGTCAAGAGCGGAGACCATGTCCTGCTGGCCGGCTTCGGGTCAGGGCTGACCTGGGGGGCATGTTTGATGACCTGGGTATGACATGGGTGTAAAGCTCATCGGCCCGATCGCGTTGCTGTTTCCCGGCCAGGGTGTGCAGAAGCCCGGCATGGGCCGCAACCTCCACGACCGCTACCCGGCCGCTCGCCGCGTGTTCGAACGCGCGGAAGAGGTCCTGCAGATGCCCGTGCGCAGGCTTTGCTTCGAGGGCCCGCTCGAGGAGCTGAACCGCACTGAGGTCATTCAGCCATGCGTGATGACCGTGTGCTGGGCGGCCTACGAGGTCTGGCGCGAGAGCTACGGCTTCGAGAACGTGAGCGTCACCGCCGGCCACAGCCTGGGCGAGATCGCTTCGCTGGCCGCCGCCGGAGCGATCCCCTGGGAGACGGCACTGCTCCTGGTCAAGGAGCGCGGCCGCATCATGGCCCAGGCCGCCGACGAGCAGCCAGGCGGCATGATCGCGATCGTCGGCCTCGACGAGGCGCAGGTCGAAACCATCCGCGAGGAGGCCTCGTCCAAGGGCCGGCTGTGGATCGCCAATCGCAACGCTGACGTCCAGTTCGTACTTTCGGGCGAGACGGTCGCGGTGGAAGAGGCCGAGCGCCTTGCGCTCGCGGCCGGTGCGCGTCGCGCGCTGATCCTGACCATCCCGCTGCCCGCGCACACGCCGCTGATGGCGGGCGCCGCCGCCGCCTTCCGAAAGGTGGTCGACCGGCTTCAGTTCACCGCCCCGTCGATCCCGGTCCTTGCCAACACATCGGGCGAGGCCATGCGCACGGTGGTCGCGCTGCAGGATGAGCTTCGCCAGCAGATGCTGCGCCAGGTCGACTGGGCGCGGACCATGGTCTCGATGCGGGCGATGAAGGTCAAGACCGTCGTCGAGCTAGGTCCGGGTCGGGTGCTGGCGAGCCTCGCCGCCAAGCACATCCCGGGTGTGGACACGTGGAACGCTGAGGAGCTGTTCATCGAGTTCGCCGACCAACCAGCCACGGCTTGATGGGCGATCTAGAGGGCAAAACCGCCTTGGTGACGGGCGGTGGCAAGGGCATCGGCCGCGCCATCAGCCAGGCACTGGCCGAGATGGGCGCGAAGGTGGTCGTCAACTACCGCTCGGATAAGGCGGCCGCCGAGGAGACCGCGTCCGCGCTGCCCGGCGCGACCGTGCACAAGGCCGACGTCGGCGATCCGGCTCAGGTCGAGGCCATGGTGAAGGCGATCGGGCGCGTGGATGTGCTCGTCAACAACGCCGGCGCGGTGCGAGACAAGCTGCTGATCCAGATGTCGCCGCCGGACTGGGAAGAGCTCATCCGCACCGACCTGCTTTCGGCCTTCGCCACCACGAAAGCGGCCATCATGAGCGGCATGATGCGCGCGCGGTGGGGCCGCATCGTCAACATCTCCTCCATCGTCGGCTTGACCGGCAACGCGGGCCAGTCCAACTATGCAGCCGCGAAGGCCGGCCTGATCGGGTTCACGAAATCGATTGCTCGTGAGTACGGGTCGCGGAACATCACGTGCAACGCGGTCGCGCCCGGCTACGTCCGGACCGAGCTGACTTCTGGCTCCCTCACCGACGAGATGGTTGGAGAGCTGGTCAAAATGACACCCATCAAGCGCGAGGGAACCGCCGAGGACGTCGCCGCCGCGGTCGCGTTTCTCTGCTCGGAGAGGGCCGGATTCGTCACGGGCCAGGTGCTGGCCGTGGACGGAGGGCTCAGCCTCTGATGGAGCTCGCGAAGACGCACACCGAGGTCCGGATCGCGGGCGGCAAGCTGCCCCCGATCCTTTTGCCCACGAACTGTCCGGGGTGCGGCGTGAGCCTGGATCCCGAGGTGCTGCGCAAGCACGCCTATGTGTGCGAGTGCGGCTATCACTTCCGGCTGGGCGCCGACGCCTGGATTGCGCTGGTCGCCGATCGCGGATCGTGGAAGGAACGCTGGGGCGATGTACGCTCCCACGACCTCCTCAACTGGAAGGTCCCGAAGCCATACCAGGCCACCATCGACCAGCTGGCGGAGGAAGGCTTGAACGAGGCCGTGCGCACGGGCACCTGCGCGCTCGCCGGCCGCGCGATCTGGCTCGCGGTGTTCGACTTCCGGTTCGTCGGGGGCACGCTCTCGATCGTTGCCGGCGAGCGCCTGGCGCGAGGGATGGAGC
>CATPBF010000038.1 GCA_955652585.1 Candidatus Dormiibacterota bacterium
CGTCTGCGTGTTGTCGGAGTTGACGTAGTACTCGCGATGCACCGCATGGCCGGTGAACTCGAGCACGCGCGCGATTGAGTCGCCAAGGATCGTGCCACGACCGTGGCCGATATGAAGCGGACCGGTGGGGTTGATGCTCGCGAACTCGACCTGCACGTGTTCGCCATGCCCGAGGTCGGCGGCACCATATCGGTCGCCGAGCACAGCCACCTCCTCCGCCAGCCGCTGGAGCCATTGCGGTGTGAGCCGGAAGTTCACGTACCCGCCGACCGCCTCGACTGCCGCCGCGCCATCGGGGACCGCGATGCTTTCGGCCAGGCGACTGGCGATCTGAGGCGGCGGCTGGCGCAGGACGCGCGCGAGCTTAAGGCCCGCGGGGCTGGCATAGTCGCCGCGGCCGGCGCCCGTGGCCCGCCCAAGCTCGAGGTCGGGAAGGTCGCCTTCGACTCCAAGTGAGCGCACGGCCTCGACCAGCGCGGCGCCGATGCGGCTGCGAATCCCTATCCCTCGGTTTTCAGCTGTCAACAGGAAGGGTGCGTCCCGGCCAGCGTCAACAGCACCTGGGTCGAGGTGGTCCCACGCGTGTAGCTCACGGTCACACGCTGGTTCGGATGGAAGTGAGAGCGGAGCAGCATCGCCATTGGGTGGGCCGCATCGACCGTGACGTCATCGAGCTGCGTGATGACATCGCCGGGCTGCAGGCCCGCCGTGGCCGCGGGCCCGATCTTGTCGACGGTCACGAGCCGAGCCCCCTCCGGCACGCCGGCGAGCTCGGCGGCCTGCTGGGTGAGGACCGTGCTCGTCCCGCCCAGGGACGCCACGACCAGCTGGCCGCTGGAGATCATCTGCTGCACCTCGTCCTGGATGTCGGCCGGGTTGAGGCCGAAACCGCCGTTGGATCCCTGCGAGGCCATCGAGACGCCGATCACCTGTCCACCCACGTTGAGCAGCGGGCCGCCGGCGGAGCTGGGGTCGATGAAGGCGTCGGTCTGAATGGTGTCGCTGATCTCGACGGTCCGGTCCGGCGCCACGGAGTCGGTCACAGTCACCGGCCGGTGAATGGCGCTGACATGTCCGGGCACGGCGGTTCCCGTCAGCGGCCCGGCCACCGCCACCAGGACCTGACCCTGGACGAGCGCGGTCGGGTCGGCGAACGCCAGGGTGGGCAGCCCGCTGACCTGGTCGATCTTCAGCACGGCCACGCCCGTCTGGCAGTCGTAGTCGACCAGGCGGGCCTTGTGCGGCTTGCTGTCGCCCAGCACCAGCACCGTCAGGGTGCTCGAGTGCGCGATCACCTGGACGTTGCTGACGATGAAGCCGTCGCTGGTTGCCAGGTACCCCGAGCCACTGCTCACGGATGGCTGCAGTTGCGTGACCACGCTCACGACCGCCGGCTTGGCTCGGGCGGCGGCCTGGACGATGGCGGAATCTTCCGAGATCGTGACCCCAGACCGAAGGTTCACCGATTGCGTGTTGGTGCGCGACTGCAGCTGCAGGATGCCAAGGGTGACGCCGCCCGCCACGAGCGCCGCGAGCACCACGACGGCCGCGACGACCATGACTGGCCGCCATCGACGGCCGGCCGGCCGATCGCCAACCGCAGCGGCGTTCGGGCTGGCAGGGCGCGAGTCGCCCGCCGCGTGGATCTCTGGTCGCACCCTGCGAGTTTAGGTTTCGGGAAGAATCGACCCCTGTTCGGTGGGGTACCAGGTCAGCACGAGCTGCCTGTTGGCCTCGAAGCCGGCCGAGCGGTACAGGCGAACCGCGGCCTCGTTGTCCGGCCGGGTCCAGACGTAACCGAGCGTGACGCGGCGGTCGCGAAAGAGCCGGACCGCCTGATCCATCAGCATCTCGCCGACGCCGCGGCCGCGGTGTTCGGGCGCCACATAAACCTCGGCGACCTCGCCCTCCAGGCCCGTGCCCGGGTCGAAGAGGACGAGCCAGCAGAAGCCGATGACGTCGCCGATCTCGTCGCGAACGCCGAAGACAACATTCTCTCCGCGAAAGTTCGTGGGCACCGTCGCGAGGTGGTTCTCGATTTCTTCCCGGCGGAGTTGCGGGTGGTCCGAGTAGTGGACCTGCTCACCCATGTGGAGCTCAACCAGCAGTGGTTTGATGAGGTCGTAATCGCCCTCCGCCAAGCGTTCCACGTCCAGTGTCCTCATCGTCTCGATGGTAGCCTAGGCGCCCACACAAAACGCACGCATTCAACAACCAAAATGCCGACGTAGCTCAGCTGGCAGAGCAGCCGCCTCGTAAGTGGCAGGTCGTGAGTTCGAATCTCACCGTCGGCTCCAAACGAAACGTGTGGCGACGCCGCTCGGCCTCCGTCCCGCCTAGGCCGACACACCCTCTTCGGCGACGCGGGGCGGATGGTTTAGGGGCGACAGGATCGACAGGAGCAGGCTCATCTCGGTGATCAGGACGAGCACCGGCGGAAGCACCAGCGCGAGCTCGAGCAGGATGTAGCCCGTGAACAGAATGCCCAGTTGCCAGTCGGACGCCTGGCTCCGAAGCAGCAGCCAGCCCGCCACGAACAGCATCGCGAAGTCCTGGAAGCCGACGTAGGGGGTGAAGAGCAGCGATCCCAGGATTCCCACCGCGATCGGAAGGCCTCGACCGGTCTTCCGGATCCGCCAAGCGGCCGCAACGGTGATCGCGACCATGACGGCTTGGAGCACGTATAGCTGTGGCCCGAGACCGATCAGGCCCGACATTGCGTAGCGCCGGGTGGGCTCCCATTGAGATGCCAGGGCCAGCGCGTCGCGGTAGCGAGCCAGCCCGTCTGGACCGAGCATAGAGAACGCCAGCACGGCAAGCACTCCGGTGGCCGCCAGCCACGCCACGAAGGTGCGGGTATGCCCCGAGACCAGCAGGCAGAGCGGCACGAGGATCGCGACCTGCGGCTTGACTGCAATGGCGGCCAGGGCAATCCCGGCCCACACCGGCCGGTTGCGCTCCGACAGCCACCAGCACGCGGCCACGGCCACCGCCACCAGGGCCACAGGCTGGCCCACCAGCAGGCCAAACGCGGTTGGAAAAACGCCAAGCCAGAGCGCCAAGTGGGCGAGCCTGGTAAGCCGGGTGTCACCGGGCGCCACCAGGTACCAGGTGAGGATTAGAGCGCCGAACAGCAAGAGCGTCCAGACCCAGACGGCGACGTCGAAGGGCAGAACCGTCAGCGGTGTGGCGAGCCACGCCAGGGGGGGCGGATTCAAGAACGGCGACCAGTAGAAGCCAGAACCCAGGCCGTCCACTGAAGCTTTCTGCGACGCCAGGTCGTAGAGGTGGCCGTACCCGTCATGCAGCCCAGTCAGGGCCGCGCCATAGATGAGCCGGAAGTCGTTGCGCACGCGGTACTCGGGGATGTAGGTGACCACCGCGGCGTAAACGTCGAAGCCGATCAACAGCACACCGGCCCAGAGGCCGGCGGCACTCCAGAGCCTCGTCCTCCCTCGCACGTACGCGTCAACCGTGGACAGCCAGACCAAGTCGAGAGAAAGGTAAAGGGCTGCGATGCGTATCGCAGCCCTTTCGGCAGGTTCTAGAACGGAGTCTTAGTTCACTTCGCGATAGTCCGCGTCGACCACGTCCTCGTCTTTCTTCTTTTCGCCACCCTCGTGGCCGTCCGACTGGGCCGATGCGGATGAGGCTCCGCCCCCGGCGCCGGCGCCGGCCCCCTGGTAGATGTGCTGGCCGATTTTCTGGAGCGCCTCGTTGAAGTCGTCCATCTGCTTCTTGAGAGCGTTGGTGTCCGAGCCCTTGGCCGCGCTCTTCAGCGCTTCCAGCTTCGTGTTGACCTCGGTCTTGAGGTCGTCGGGGATCTTGTCGGCGTTGTCCTTGATGATCTTCTCAGCCTGGTGGATCATGTGGTCCGCCTGGTTGCGGACCTCCACCTCCTCCCTCTTCGCCCGGTCCTCGGACGAGTGCAGCTCGGCTTCCTTGACCATTCGCTCGACCTCGTCCTTGCCCAGCGTCGACGACGCCGTGATGGTCACGGACTGCTCGCGACCGGTGCCTTTGTCCTGAGCTTTGACGTTCAAGATGCCGTTGGCGTCGATGTCAAAAGTGACCTCGATCTGCGGCATGCCCCGCGGGGAAGGCGGAATCCCATCGAGGTGGAAGCGTCCGAGGGTGCGGTTGTCCCGCGCCATCTCGCGCTCGCCCTGGAGCACGTGAACCTCGACCGACGTCTGGTTGTCCGCCGCGGTGGAGAACACCTGCGACCGTGAGGTCGGGATGGTGGTGTTGCGCTCGATCACCTTGGTGGCGACGCCGCCCAGCGTTTCGACGCCGAGCGACAGCGGGGTGACGTCCAAGAGGAGGATGTCCTTGACCTCGCCCTTGAGCACGCCGGCCTGGATGGCAGCCCCCACGGCAACCACCTCGTCGGGGTTGACGCCCTTGTGGGGCTCCTTGCCGCCGAGCAGGTTCTTGACCAGCTGCTGGATGACAGGCATGCGGGTGGACCCACCCACCAACACGACCTCGTTGATCTGTTGCGGGGTCAGGTTGGCATCCTTGAGCGCGGCCAGGAATGGTCCCCGGCACCGCTCGGTGAGGTCCGCGGTGAGCGATTCGAACTTGGCGCGCGTCAGCGTCATCTCGAGATGCTTCGGGCCCGTCTGGTCCGCGGTGATGAACGGCAGGTTGATCGTCGTCTCCAACCGCGAAGACAGCTCGATCTTGGCCCGCTCGGCAGCCTCGGTGAGGCGCTGCAGGGCCTGACGGTCGGACTTCAGGTCGATGCCGTTCTGCTTCTTGAACTCGTCGGCGAGCCAGTCCACGATGCGCCGGTCGTAGTCGTCCCCACCCAGGTGGGTGTCGCCGTTGGTGGACTTGACCTCGAAGAC
>CATPBF010000039.1 GCA_955652585.1 Candidatus Dormiibacterota bacterium
CTGAAGCCTGCGTCGCCTCCTGTGCGCGCTCGGTCACGCATCTACACGATGCGCTCCCTCGCGTGCTCGTCGGCTCCTTGGCACCGGCCGCCGAGGCCGCGTCTTGCCGAGCTAATTCCCGAGCGGACCACTGGCCCTAGCCGTCTTCGCCTTAGCCGCGTCGGCCGTCGAGGTGGAACCGTTCGATGGCCCTGACGCCGCCGGCTCCGGCTGCACCAGGTCCACAGGTACGCCCTGCGGCGGTTCCTCGAGCTCCAACGATGGTCCGCGCCCGGATGCCTTGGCGCGGCGCAGCGCCGTGCGGAGGCGAGGGATCTCCGCGCGCAGCGGCTCTTCGACCCAGTCGAACGCCACCACTCGCTCGTTGACCTCCCAGAACAGCCCGTTCTGCATGACCTCCATGCGGTCGAGCGCGGCATCGACGAAATCAGCGGGCGCGGCGGCGATGCCGTCGACGAGGATGTGGGCGACGTCCTTCGAGTCGGCGGCCATCGCCCAGAAGCTGAGCTTGGCGACCGCCTTGAAAAGACCGTTCAGCCCGATCGGCCGGGCGTTGGGGATGAGCTCGAGCAGGTTGCGGACCAGCAGCACGGCGAGGCGTTTGGTCACTTCGAGGTCGCGCGAATGGGCTTCGATCGCGAGATCGGCCACGTCCTCGGCGGCAGCGCCGAAGATCGCCGGCATCCCCGCCTCGTCGAAATGCCGGCCGTAGCGGAGAACGTGCGCGGCGGCCTCGACCGATAGGTCCGGCCTCCACTCCAGCGCGCCGATCGCAAAGCGCCGGTACTCGTTCATGGTCGACGAGGCAAACGTCGGCGCGGATTGGTTGAGCGCCGCGCGCAGGTAGGTGTTGAAGAAGCGGACGCACATCTCGGCCACCTCGTGATCGCCTGCCTCGATCGCGGCGAGACCGATGTCCCGGGTGGCCACAGCGATCGCGTGTACGGCCTCCTTCCGGTGCGCCGGTGTCAGGCCGACGAGATGGACAAAGCTGGACAGCACGGTGTACTCGACCCAGGTATGGGCTCGGTTTACCTCCGCCACGATCTGGTCGGAATCGCCCGGCAGTTCGGGGTGGCCGACCAGGAACCACTGCGAGCCAAAGCCCTTCTTCACCTTTACGTAGTCCTGGGCCAGGAACTCTCCGAGGACGCCGATGGTGAGGAGGCAGACCGGCATGTCGCCCAGCTGCACCGAGCCGAGAGCGATGTCGGTGACCTGGTTGATGGACGTCAGGAGATCGTTCCGGCACTTCACAACGTGCTTGCCGGCAACTGCGTTCGCCAGGTGGCGTCGCGAATGTGTCCGAATGCTGTTCACCAGCGTTTCGGCGCGCATGACCGCGAAGATGTAGCCGATGTACGGAAAGACGATCGCGAAGTTGATGATCGCCAGCACTTCGGCGGCGGCGACGCTCCACGTGGGCACGTAGTTGGTCCTGATCTCGGCTCGGACCAGGAAGGTGTAGAGGATCGAGGCCAGCGCGAAGCCGAGGACGATCGCATTCAAAGGGTTGGTCGTGAACAGGCCGATGATGCGTGGCGAGTAGCGCGAGGACGTCATCTGGATTCCGAAAACGACGACGAGGATGACGATGCTCAGAGTCACGCCCTCGGCGCCGCCGACCAGGCCGAGGGTGCCGGCGGCGGCGGTTGGATCGGGGGCCAGGAAGTCGCGCATCGAGCGCGAATCCAGGAACCCGAAGAGGACGACCATCATGGTCGCGACCGCGATCAGCGCGAATCCAGAGAGCGCAGCGCCGATCCAGCCCGGGGAGGCTTGAAGATCGCTTTTGGGCGTGAACTGTGATGCTGGGGAGGCCACTCGCAGGTAGCGCGATCCTAAGCCTTTGGCCACGGAGTTCAGCGCTACAGTGACCAGCCTGTTGATACGCGCCCTCATCTTCGATTTCGACGGCCTCATCCTCGAAACCGAGGAACCCATCTACCGGTCCTGGAAGGAGGTCTACGAGGCGCACGGGGTGCAGCTGCCTTTCGAGCTGTGGGTGAAGACCGTCGGCTCTTCGAACCAGGCTTTCCATCCCCAGCTCCACCTGGAAGAGCGCCTGGGCGGCCCGCTGCCGCAGGACGTCATCGACCGTCGGGTGGCCCGGCGGGTCGAGCTCGTTCTGGCCGAGCCACTGCGGCCCGGGGTGGTGGACCTTGCCAAGGCGGCCCGCGCTGCGGCCATGAAGGTCGGGATCGCTTCGAGCTCGTCACGAGATTGGGTGAAGAACCATCTCGAACGGCTTGGAATCGTCGATCTCTTCGACTGCTTGCGATGCCGAGACGACGTCGAACACGTCAAGCCCGAACCTGACCTCTATCTCGCCAGCCTCGACTGCCTCGGCGTCGCGGCGACCGAGGCGGTGGCGATCGAGGATTCGCCGAACGGCGTCATCGCGGCCAAGCGTGCCGGGCTGCGCTGCGTCGCCGTGGCCAACCGCATCACGGCCGGTCTCGACCTCAGCCAGGCCGACTTGCGGTTGACCTCGCTCGCCGATGTGACGCTGCCGCAGCTCATTGAGAAATTGGGCCGGCCGCGGTAGCCAACCCCCTCTCCCCCGCGGGGAGAGGGTTGGGGAGCGGGGCGTGAGTTGCCGTTACCCTATGGGGCGTGCGAATTGGAATCCTCACCGGCGGTGGAGACGCGCCCGGGCTGAACGCGGCCATTCGGGCGGTGGCGCGGCGCGCGTTTCAGCTCGGCCATTCGGTGAGCGGGGTGCAGAACGGCTGGGCGGGCTGCCTTGAAGGCGGTGTGATCGAGGAGCTCAGGCCCGCCGATGTGCGCGGAATCCTGCCGCTGGGCGGCACCATCCTCGGCACCTCACGCACGAACCCACTCAAGATGAAGGACGGCGTGGCGGTGGCGATTCGCGTGCTGCGACGGCACGGCATCGAAAATCTCCGCATAATCGTGGGACGCCTTGCTGCCGACACGCTGCACGGGGATGCCAGCGTCGGCCAGCGCTTGCCGCAGCGCGTCGCCATAGGTTCCCGACGGTTCCAAGGCCACCACCAGCGTCCGCCCCACACGAAGGCTCTTGAGCAACGTCACCAGTTGCGGGATCTCGATCGGGTTGCGAACGCGCCAGGGACGCTCGAACGTGCCATCCGACCACCGGCACACCCCAAGCAGTTCGTACTTGCCCACGTCCGTGCCTACCGTTACCGCCAGCGAGCCCCTGCCGCGGATCAACCTCTCCAGGTCGACATCATTGACGCGCGTCGTTCCGTATGCTTTCTTTCTCATGGGGATGACCTCCTGTACGCGGTTTTGCAGCTCCATGTTGCCTGTTGTACCGCCTATCGAGGCATCCCCCTCAATCCTCGTCTATAGCCAACTCGCGTCCACTTGGAAAAGGGGTTAGCGAGCGCCGCGGGCCACCGTGGATGTTGGAATGACCGGCGATTCTTGGCAATTCAGCCCGCTGCCGCCCTGGCGAAGTCCAGGTCTGCAC
>CATPBF010000040.1 GCA_955652585.1 Candidatus Dormiibacterota bacterium
GTCAGGTGCTACGGTCGGCAAGGTCAGCCACTGACGCCGCGCGGTTACAGTCCGCGCATCGTCGACGTGTCCGGGCGGTCGAGCATGCGCATGCGGTGCTCGAGCTCGGTGCGGGGCGAAGGCGCCGGATCGGGGGACGCGGCTGGAAGCATCGCCGCGAGTACGTGCGCGGCACCAACGTCCTGCGAGTCCTGTCGCGCCACTCGACCGGCATCAAGGTCGAGCGGCGGCTCGCCGCCATCGGTGAGAGCCTGCTCCTCGCCTTCCGATGCGAGGGCGACGGCACAGTGGGCTGGGAGAGCGGGCTGGGGGACGTTCTGCCCCAGGCGGGCGCGCGCTTCGAGGGAGCGTGGCCGGAAGGGTTCGATCCGCCACCGCTGGCGGGGGCCACGCGGGCGTCGGTCGTGGCGCGGGTCCCCGACCTCGCGGATCGCGCTGCGATCGCTGATCTTTACGCGCGCAGCATCCTTGTGATCGCGCACCATCACGATCGCTCGGGCGCATTTGCGGGCGGTGGCAGTGACGACGTCTTGCTGGCTAACGCGCTCGACGCTTGCGGCGAGCGCGGCGCCGCCCGGGCCTTCTTCGAATGGGCCGCCGAGCACGGTCGCGCCGTGGAGCCGCCGTCATCGCCCCCGACGACGGGTACCGGCGCAGCACTTTGGGCGGCGTGGCAGGACGCCGTCGCCGGGCGTCGCTCCAGCGCGGGCGCGGCGCTGCAGGGTGCGGCCGCCCGGCGATCCTCACTGAGGCTGTTTGTTTCCGGCTCCGGCGTCGACCTCGCGGCCCACGCCCTGCTGTTGCTCACAGTTCACGCCTTGATCCCGCCGACCGCGCCCGTCGAAGATGGCTTCTTCGAGCACCAGGCGAGCGTGCAAAAAGCGCGGCATGCTCGGGCCCTTTACGGAGGCGCGTTCCATTCCGGCATGCCCGAGCCGGGCGAAGGCCGCCTGGTCGCCGAGGTGCGATCGGATCTCGACGTGAGGGCAGTCACGCTGGAGGTCGAGGGAGAGCTCGCCGGCGAGCTCGAGGCGTCGCCGCGGAAGCATGGCCACCCCGTGATTTGGAGCGGCCCGGTCCCCGCGACTGACGCTGGTGAGGTCTCGCGCTATCGAATGCGGGTCCACCTCCGCGATCCGGACTCGACTCCGATGTGGGCGTCGGACACCGATCCCCGGCCCGCCGGCCAGGAGTTCGCCTACGAAGCTGCCCCGCCTCCTCCGCCGGAATGGTCGCGCGACGCGCTCTGCTACCACATCATGGTCGACCGATTCGCGCGGGCAGGCGAGAGCTTGCCCGCACCCGGCGACTCCACCGCGCTGTACGGCGGCACGCTGGACGGCATCGGCGAGCACCTGGATCACATCACGGGTCTGGGCTGCAACGTCCTGTGGCTGAGCCCCGTTCATCAGAGTCCATCGCATCACGGATACGACCACGAAGACTTCCTCACGGTGGAGCCGCGCTACGGCGGCGACGCAGCGCTGGTCCGCCTCGTCGAGGCCGCGCACGAGCGCGACATGCGCGTGCTGCTCGACTTCGTGCCCAATCACACGGGCCGTGGACATCATCTGTTTCGAGACGCGATCGAGAAGGATGGCGACGCCGCCAACTACTACCGGTTCTGGCAGTGGCCCCACTACTACCGCTGCTTCTCCGATGTGATCTCGCTGCCGGAGCTGGACACCGGCGATCGCAACGTTCAGCAACAGCTCGTCCGCGCCGCCCAGCACTGGCTGACGGCGTACGGCGCCGACGGTGTCCGCTGCGACCATGTGGCCGGAGTCGATCCCGCGTTCTGGGTCGAGCTGCGGCGCGGCTTGCGCGAGATCAAGCCGGACGCGCTGGTCCTTGGCGAGGCCACGGGCCTTCCGGAGTGGCTGGCCCGCTACGCGGGTCGCCTGGACGCGATCTTCGACTTCGACCTCGCGTATTACGTGCGCCAGGCGCTCGCGCGCGGCCGAATGGACGCGGCTGGATTTGCGACCTGGCTCGATGAGCACGATCGCGCGTACCCAGGCCTCGCGCTCGCCAACCTGCTGGACAACCACGACATGAACCGGTTTTTGTGGATTGCAGGCGGAAGCGTGGACCGCCTCAAGCTGGCCGCCACCCTGCTCCTCACCTTGCCGGGGATGCCCGTCATCTACTACGGCACCGAAGTCGGGCTGAGCCAGCGCGTCGACGGCGTCACCGAGAACGCCGAGGCGCGCCTGCCGATGCTGTGGGGCGGCGAACAGAACCAGGACGTGCTGTCGCACTTCCAGGCCCTCGGACGCCTACGACGCGATTCGATTGCGCTGCGCCGGGGCAACAGGCGGACGGTCCTCGCCGACCCGGAGGTGTTCGTCTACGAACGGAGCACATATGACGAAAGCGTCGTGGTCGCCCTCAATTTCAGCGAGACACCTCAGCGTCGCGAGCTACCAGGCCTCGATGCGCCGATCGAGCTCGGTCCGCTGGGATCGACGGTCGTGCCCATGGAGGCTAGTACGATTCGATCGTGACCTCGGCGCGCAAACAGCTCTCCGGCACCGCCCTCGACTATTACCCGCTGGCCGCGCTGCCCGACGCCTCGGGTCTGCCGATGACCGTCAAGGTCCTGCTCGAGGGTCTGCTCCGCCTGAGCGAGGCCGGAACCTCGAACGAGCAGAGCGTGCGCGCCCTGGCCGCCTGGCCGGCGCCTCCGCCGAGCGGTGCTGAACTTCCTTTTCTCCCCGCCCGCGTCCTGATGCAGGACTTCACCGGCGTGCCGGCGGTGGTCGACCTCGCGGCCATGCGGTCGGCGATGCGGCGGGCGGGCAAGGACGCCGGCAAGGTCGATCCGCTCGTGCCGGTCGACCTGATCATCGACCACTCGGTGCAGGTCGACTCATTCGGGTTCCGAGACGCTTACACGCGCAACATCGAGAAGGAGATCGAGCGCAACCGCGAGCGCTACTCGCTCCTCCGATGGGCTCAGCAAGCCTTCCACAACTTCTCCCTCGTGCCGCCGGGCATGGGCATATGCCACCAGGTGAACCTCGAGTACATCGCCAAGGTCGTCCAGGTCCGTGATGGGACGAGGGGCCGCAAGATCGCGATCCCCGACACATTGATGGGCACCGACTCGCACACGACGATGGTCAACGGGCTCGGCGTGCTGGGCTGGGGAGTCGGCGGCATCGAGGCCGAAGCGGCGATGCTCGGCCAGCCCGCTTACCTCGCTTCGCCCATCGTCGTCGGCGTGCGCTTCCATGGAGCGCTTCCCCCCGGATCGACCGCCACCGACCTCGTGCTCACGCTCACCGAGATGCTGCGGAAGCACGGCGTCGTCGACAAATTCGTCGAGTTCTGCGGCGACGGCCTGTCGACTCTGTCGGTGCCCGACCGCGCGACGCTCAGCAACATGTGCCCGGAGTACGGCGCCACGTCCGCGCTTTTCCCTGTAGACGCCCAGACCCTTCGCTACCTCGAGGTCACAGGCCGCAGCCGCGAGCAGATCGAGCTCGTCGAGCGATACACCAAGGAACAGGGTCTGTTTCGCGTCGATGGCAGCGCCGCGCCCAAGTTCACGGAGCTGCTCGAGCTCGACCTCAACCAGGTCGAGCCCAGCCTGGCCGGACCCAAGCGGCCGCAGGACCGCGCATCGCTGCCGCATGTATGGAAGAGCTTCACCGCCGCCTTCGGCAACGGGCCGAAGCCCGACACGGACGCTGTCTCGAGGCTGTCCGATGAAGGCGGGCCGGTCAACGGCCGCTCGGTGGTGGCGGTCGAGGCCAAGCCGGCCGCACGCGTGCAAGACGGGTCGGTGGTCATCGCAGCGATCACCAGCTGCACGAACACCTCCAACCCCACCGTCATGGTGGCCGCGGGACTCCTCGCGAAGAAGGCGGTCGAGCTCGGGCTTGAGGTGCGCCCGTATGTCAAGACCAGCCTCGCGCCCGGCTCGCGCGTGGTCACCGACTACCTGCAGATGGCCGGCTTGATGGAGCCGCTCGAGAAGCTCGGCTTCTTCCTCGTCGGATTCGGATGCACCACCTGCATCGGCAACTCGGGCCCGCTGGCCACTCCGGAGATCGAAGCCGCGGTGGTCAAGGAGAACCTCAGCGTCGTTGCTGTCCTGTCGGGCAACCGCAACTTCGAATCTCGCATCCACCCGCTGGTCAAGGCGAGCTACCTCGGCTCGCCGCCGCTCGTGGTCGCCTACGCGCTCGCAGGCACGGTCCACATCGACCTGACCAAGGATCCTGTGGGCAAGTCTCGCGACGGCAAGCCCGTGATGCTGTCGGAGCTCTGGCCGTCACCGGCGGAGGTCAACGCGGTCGTCCAGAAGTGTGTGCAGCAGGACATGTTCAAGCGCGAGTACTCGCGCATCTTCGACGGCGACGAGCACTGGAAGAAGATGTCCGCGCCGACCGGACCCATCTTCCAGTGGGATTCCGACTCCACGTATGTCAAGGAGCCGCCGTACTTCGAGGGCTTCGCGGCGCAGCCCAAGCCCCTGACCGATGTCAGCGGCGCGCGCGTGCTCGCGATGCTCGGGGACTCGGTGACGACCGACCACATCTCGCCTGCCGGCGCGATCCCTCACGAGAGTCCTGCCGGGATGTACCTCATCGAGCACGGTGTACAGAAGCCCGACTTCAACAGCTATGGGTCGCGGCGCGGCAACCACGAGGTGATGGTGCGCGGCACCTTTGGCAACATCCGGCTGCGCAACAAGCTCGTCGAGCGAGAGGGTTACTGGACGCGCCACTTCCCCAGCGACGAGGAGCTCACGA
>CATPBF010000041.1 GCA_955652585.1 Candidatus Dormiibacterota bacterium
CGGGCACTCGGAACCACAGCTCGCCAAGCGCCATGACGCATGCGAGGTCGGTGGAGCCGATGCCGGTGGCGAAGTTGTTGAGGGCGCCGTACGTGCAGCTGTGCGAGTCGGCACCGACGACGAGCTCCCCCGGGAGCACGAGCCCGTTCTCGGGCAACACCGTGTGGCAGATCCCGCCCTGTCCCACCTCGAAGTACCACTTGATCCCCATCTGGTGGGAGAACTCGCGGGTCAGGCGACCCAGGGTGGCGCTGGCCGCATCTTTGGCGGGCTGGAAGTGGTCTTGCGTCACGGCCACGCGGTCGGGGTCCCAGATCTTCTCGGCGCCCATCTGCTCGCGCATGATCTTGCCGGCGGGCGGGATGGTCAGGTCGTGGCCCATGGCGAAGTCGATCTTGGCCAGGATCAGGTCGCCCGGACGCACGCTCTCGCGGCCGCTGGCGCGGGCGAGGATCTTCTCCGTCATCGTCATGCCCATTGCTAGTCCTTCAGCCTCTTGACGATTGCGTCGCCGGCCTGCGAGGTCGACAAGTCGCCGCCGATGTCGCGCGTGCACTCACGGGCGCGAATGGCTGATTCGACCGCACCCTCGATCGCGTCTGCCATGTCAGGAACACCCAGGTGTTTCACCATCATAGCCGCGCTCAAAATCGCCCCCACCGGGTTGACCATGCCCTTGCCGGCGATATCCGGCGCCGTGCCGTGGACGGGTTCAAACAAGCCGCGGCCGCTTGAAGGGTTGATGTTTGCGGAGGGCGCGATGCCCATGCCACCCACGAGCTCAGCCGTGAGGTCGGAGAGGATGTCCCCGAACAGGTTGCCCGTGACGATGACGTCGAACTGGCTCGGATCCTTGACCAGCTGCATCGCCGCCGCATCGACGAGAAGGTGGCGCGTCTTCACCTTCGGATTAGCGGCCGCGACGGCCTTCCAGCACTCCTGCCAGAGGCCGCCCGCGAAGACCATCGCATTGGACTTGTCCACCATGACGACCTCGCGCTTGGCTGTCTTAAAGGCATGTTCGATGATGCGCGTCACACCAAGATGGGTGTTGACGTCCTCCTGGGTCGCGATCTCTTCTTCGGTGCCTTTCTTGAACCGCCCGCCCATGCCCACGTAGAGACCCTCAGTGTTCTCTCGCATGATCAACAGGTCCGTGCGGCGTCGATCCTCTCGCCGCAGCGGTGAGAGACGGTCGTCATACAGCTTGGCCGGGCGAAGGTTGACGTAGAGGTCGAGCTCGAAGCGCAACCGGAGAAGAACGCCGGCCAGGTAGTTCGGATCCTGAACGCGCGGGTCGCCAACCGCGCCGAAGAGGATGGCATCGGCCGCGGCGAGCTGCTTCCAAACGTCGTCGGGGATGGCGACGCCCGTGCGCAGATAAGCGTCGGCGTTGACATCGAACTGCTCGAACTCGAAATCGGCGCCGGCTGCGCGCAGCACCTTGATCGCCTCCGGGACGACCTCCTTTCCAGCTCCGTCGCAAGGCACGACCGCTATGTGTTTACGCAGGAGCGGCCTCCCGCTCGCGGAGCTTGTACCGCTGGATCTTGCCGGTCACGGTCTTGGGCAGCTCAGGGACGAACTCGATGAGGTGGGGGTACTGGTAGCGCTGGAGGCGCGACTTGCAGTGTTCCTGGAGCTCGGCGACGAGCGCGTCGCCGGCCGCCGCATCGCCCTTGGTGATCACGAATGCCTTGATTTTGGTGAACCCTTCCACATCGATGCCGACCACGGCGCTCTCGGCGACCGATGGGTGCTCCAAGAGCGCAGACTCGATCTCGATCGGCGAGGCCCACAGCCCGCTCACCTTGATCATGTCGTCGGAGCGACCCTCGTACCAGTAGAAGCCGTCCGCATCGACGCGGTAGCGATCGCCCGTGAAGAACCATTCTCCGAGCACGGAGCGCTTGGTCTTCTCGTGCTGGGCCCAATACAAAGCGAGCGCGCTGTCGCCTTTGACGTAGAGGTCACCCGCCGTCCCGGTCGGTACGGGCTTGCCTTCGTCGTCGAGGATCTTCAGCTCGTAACCGGGAACGGCTTTGCCGCTCGAACCGGGCCGGACGTCGTCGAGCCGGTTGGAGCAATAGATGTGGAGCAGCTCGGTCGAGCCGACACCGTCGAGGATGGTCAGGCCGTAAGCCTCCTTCCATCGCCGCCAGACCTCCGCCGGTAGAGCCTCGGCGGCAGCGACGCAATGGCGGATCGACGACAGGTCGCGGTCGCCCGAGCCCTCGAAGTTGAGGATCGCGTTGTAGAGGGTTGGCGCGGAGAAGAAGAGTGTCGGGCGCCGCTTCTCGATCGTGTCCAGCACCGTCGCCGGCGTGTGCCGCCCGGCGTGCAGGACCGTCGACGCGCCGACCCAATAAGGGAACGTGAGGTTGTTGCCGAATCCGTAAGCGTGGAAGAGGCCGGTGGTTGAGAACGTGACGTCGCTCTCGCTGATCCCGAGCACCTTCTCCGCGTAAGTGACACAGGTGTATGGGATGTCGTGCTGCAGATGCACGACGGCTTTGGCCTTCCCGGTCGAGCCCGAGCTGTAGAGCCAGAAGGCCATGTCGTCGCGGCGCGTCGGGGCTGGATCGACCTCTTCCTCGACCGTGATCTGACCCGCGCGAAGGAGTTGTGGCGGCCCGGCCGCGCGATCGACGGCTGCCTTCAGTTTCTCCTCCGTGGCGCCGTCGACGACGACGACGCGGGCGAGCGAGTCCTCGATGTAGTGGTCGTAGTCCTCCGAACGCTGGAGGAGAGGATTGACTGGAACCGGCACCGCTCCAAGTCGAATCGCGCCCAGGAATGCGGCCACCCAGCCCGGGCTGTCGTAAGCGACTATCAGAACACGCTCCTCCCGCCTGACACCAAGCTCGCTGAAAGTCCGAGCCGCCCCGCATGCGAGGCCGAAGAGCTCTCGGTACCTGGTACCGCCGCCAGCCGAATAAATCGCCACCTTCTCGCCGCGGCCGGCGTTCAGATTGCGGTCGAGGAGGTCGGCGGCGACGTTGTAGCGGTTCGGAAGATCGAGCCCACCCTTCTCCATCTCAGGAGAGTGTAGGTTCGGGTCGTGGCGGATGACCGGTTGATCCTCGTCTACGACGGCGAGTGCGAGTTTTGAATTCGACTCGCGCGCTGGGTCCAGCGCCACGATCGCAGAGGCAGGGTTGATCCGAGGCCCAACCAAGAAGCAGGGCTCACCGAACGCCTGGGTCTGAGTCGCGAGGAGATTGGTCGGGCGGTGTGGGCGGTCGAGCCGGCCGGCCGGAAGTTCGAGGGCGCGGCGGCAGTCAACCGGACGCTCAAAGAGCTGGGCGGGGGTTGGGCATTGCTCGCTGCTCTCTACTCAGTCCCGCCGATCCGGAGGGTTCAGAACGCTTACTACCGAAGGGTCGCCCGGAGGCGGGCGTGGTGGTAGCGGACTGGGAAGACGGAGTTGGGGTGGGCAGGGAGACTGAGAGTTCGCGGGGGTGATTGGAGGGACGCTCTGAGCACTCCTTGTTTTCGAGCTATCGAAATTAACAAGCCGGTTTTGTTGACTCACCAAACAGATGTTCGTACACTGTCACCATGGCAATAGGGTGTGGGGTCGGTATGTCGGGAGAGCTGCTGGGCTACAAGCTCGTCGCTCTCCGGCAGGCCATCGACAGCCTGGAGTTGGAGTTCGCGCAGACCGCGGCTGAGTTCGCCCATACCAACGAGTACGACGAGCAGGGCTCGACCAGCCCCATCGACTGGATCCGCCACACCTGCCATATGACCAGCACGACCGCGGCCGCCTGCCTGGCGGTGGGCAAGAACCTGGAGCGATTGCCCGAGAGCGTCCAGGCCATGAAGAGCGGCGAGGTCGGCTTCGCTCACCTCACCGTCATGGCTCGGACGATGAACGCGGTGCCCGATCGATTTCAAGAGAGCCGGCTCCTGGAGCAAGGGCGGGAGAACTCGCCGGGCAAGTTCCACCACATCTGCCGTCATTTCCGTCACGCGGCCGACCCCAAGGGTTACGCCGCCGAGCAGGCCGAGCAAGTCGAAAACCGCAGCCTCCATCTGAGCATGTGGGAGGACGGTTCTTACATTCTCAACGGGTACCTCGACGCCGTGGGTGGGGCGGCCGTACGCACGGCGCTCGAGCCGCTGGCTCGCCCATCCGGCGAGGATGACACCCGCAAGCTGGATCGCCGCCTGGCCGATGCCCTGGTCGAGCTGGCAGAAGGTGGCATGCAGAGGGCGCAGATCCAGGTCACGAGCTCGGTGGAAACTCTGCTGGGCCTGGCCGGCGCACCGGCGGCGGAGATGGACTTCGCGCTCCCGATCTCGGCCAAGACGGTGGAGCGATTCGCCTGTGACTCCGGCGTGACCCGCGTCCTGCTCGGATCGGAATCGACTGTGATCGACGTCGGGCGCTCCAAGCGCACCGTTTCAGGGCCTGCGCGCCGAGCGCTCAACGCCCGCGACGGCCACTGCCGGTGGCCGGCTTGCGACCGGCCCGCGAAATGGAGCGCGGCGCACCACGTTGTGCACTGGATCCATGGCGGATCGACCGACCTCTCCAACCTCATCCTGCTCTGCCACCGCCATCACTGGATGGTCCACGAAGGGAGATGGCAGATCGTGCAAAGCGATGACGGCCGCATGCTGACCATCCCGCCCACCACGACGTTCGGGCAGTTTGCGCGAGGGCCGGATTAGAACCGCGAGGGCCCAAACCAGTGTGGTGGTCCTACTTCACGACCTGCTCGGCCAGGTAACGGTTTCGCTCGTCGATCAGGGATCGCACGTATGAAGCCAGGATCAATCGCTCCGCCAACCGGCCCAGCCAGCCGGCCGGCGCTTCGAACTCCACGATGTCGGTCATCCGGCTTCCACCGCCGATCTCTTCGAAAACGTGCTCGTGGTGGAATTTGTGGAACGGTCCCCGGACTTGCTCGTCGATGAACCGGCGCGGCCTGTCGAACCCAGTAATCCGGCTCGTAAGCCGCCACGGTATCCCGAAATGCAACGCACGCCAGGTGATCTCGTCGCCCAGGCTCAGGGAGTCCGACTCAACGCGGCCGATGGCTTGCTCGCGCGAGCGGGCCATTTATTTAATATGCTCGGCCACCGAGAGTTACAGGTCGAACGCCTCGGCCGGCAGCATCGCGAGCGTCGTAACGCGCTCAAACCGGACCGCCACGACTACTGCCTGACGATCGCGGCGGCGCCCTTCCTCAATACGTACTTCTGGATCTTGCCCGTCGCGGTCTTCGGCAGCTCCTGGACGAAGGTCACGCTGTGCGGCGCCTTGAAATGCGCAAGACGTTCGCGGCACAGCTGGATGAGTTCGTCCTCGGTGGCCGTTGCGCCTGCCTTGAGCACCACGTACGCGTGCGGCGCCTCTCCCCACTTCTCGTGCGGCAAGCCAACGATCGCTGCCTCCTGCACGGAGGGGTGGCGCAGCAGCACGCCCTCGACCTCCACAGATGAGATGTTTTCGCCGCCGCTGATGATCACGTCCTTGATCCGGTCGCGAATTTCCACGTAACCGTCGGGATGCATGACCGCCGCGTCGCCGGTATGGAACCAGCCGTCGCCCATCACCTTCTTGGTCGCCTCAGGGTCCTTGTAGTAGCCCTCCATGACCACGTTGCCCCTGAAGACGATCTCGCCCAGCTCCTGCCCGTTCATGGCCACGTCGTTGCCCGAGGCGTCGACGACCCGCAGCTCGCCTGACGTGATCATTTCCACTCCGGTCCGCGCCTTGATGATCGCGCGGTCGACAGGCGCCAGGCGGCGATGTTCTGGACGCGGCTCGCAGATGGTCAGGAACGGTGACGTCTCCGTCAGCCCGTAAACCTGCGTGATCTCCCAGCCGAACTCCCCCTCCATCCGCTCGATGGTCGCCGCGGCCGGCGGCGCGCCGGCGGTGACCACGTTGACTCCGCGCGGCACCTCGCCGCGGACGGCCACCGGCGCGTTGGCGAGGGCGATCAGCACCGTCGGAGCGGCGCAGAGC
>CATPBF010000042.1 GCA_955652585.1 Candidatus Dormiibacterota bacterium
GCACGAAGGTGCCGAGGTTGTGCGGCGGCGCCGGCGGGAGCAGGCGCGATGGGACGTATGGCTGAAGGGTGGCGAATCCAAGGTTGGAAGCGGTCCAGACCCCGTCGCGATAAGTGTCGAATACCAAACCGCGCCAGTAGGCGGGCGCGCCAGTGCGGACGTACATCACCGGGGCATCTCCCAGCCGCCCGCGGAAATGGAGATCGAGGGTGCTGGTGGCACCCGACGGATCGCCGGACAGCTGGATCAGCGGCAGCGCGGGGTTCTCAAGCTCGCCTTTGAAACCGACGTAGTTCGGTAGCGACACCACCACCGGGCCGTTGGGGTCGATGCTCGGCTGCGGGATGAAGATGAAAGCCGCGACTCCGAGTGCCATCGCTGCCACGAGAGCTGTCGCGACAGCGGACACAGGCACTGTCAGGGACGCACCCATGCGGCGCAGATGTGAGGCCACCCAGAACCCGGCCAGGCAGAGAGTCCACAAGCCGAGCAGCACGCCGAACGGGTAATCCCAGGCGTACACGGCGGCGAGGTAAAGGATCGCGAGGCTGATCCACAAGCTCGAGTAGCAGTTGCGCCGCGTCTTCAGGTCGAAGCTCGTAACCGCAACCAGGAGGATCGCGAAGTTTGCCTGCGGGAGCACGCCGCCGAAAAAGGCGCCCACCGAATCGGCCAGGAAATATGCAAGGGAGGCGAAAACGAGACCGGCGAGCAGGACCTGGCGACGCAGGCCGCGCTTGTGGTTGCGCTCGCGGTAGCTGATTACGTGGCCGACGGCGGCGACGCCCACGCCCGCCGCGGGAACGACGTAGTCCTGGCCGTAGACGACCACCGCCAGCACCGCGACCGCAAAGCCCGAAAAGACGAAGGCGCGGCCCTCCAATGAATTCTCGATGGGCGATGCCGGGAGTCGCAGCTTGCGCAGTTTCACGGCAGCGGCCAATCCAGTCCCGCTCGCTGCGTGCTGACGTCTGAGCTGAAATGCGCTTTCGTGAACTCAACCTCGGCGTCGCCGACTACCCACGCGCGCACGGCGCCGCCGCGCTGCCGGATGGTCTCGAGCGCGTCGTCGATTTCGGGGTTGGGAGTTGCCATCACTGCGATCGCGTCATCGACCCGAGGCGCCTGGCCTGCGAGCCCGTCCGCTTGGTTCGGGTAGCGGGCCAGCCATTCCAGCAGGGCCCACAGCGAGCGCGACTCGCTGGGCAGGGAGGACTCGGCGCCGGGCGCCCAAAGCACGACGCGCCCGCCGGCGCGCAGGCAATCCCATGCCTCGGAGGCGGCCAGGCGCGCGATCTGATCGGCGGCCTCTGGCGTGGGCGGCGACGGGTCGCAGAAGATGCCGAGCGTTTGCACGCCGGGCGGCTCGAACTCGCGCACGATGAGCTCGTGGTGGCGGGCGCTGGAGCGCCAGTGGATGCGGCGCAGCGGATCGCCCGGCCGGTACTCGCGGACGCCGAACATCTCGGTTCCCGAACCTGCGCGCGCCGCGGCAACGCTTGCCTCCAGCTCCCTCACGTTGGGCCGTGCCGCCAGCGCTTGGAATCGCGGCAACACGAGACCCAGCTCGGAATCGACGCCCGCGCCGCGGTGCTTGAAAAATCCCAGTGGGTCGCCGCGTTCCAGGGTCAAACCTCGGACGCCAACCGGGCCGCGGCGAACCGGCCCGACGACGCGCACCTCGGCCCAACCTTCCTTGCGAACCAGGCCGACTGCGGCCGAGAGCCGGGTCGCCCCGAGGGATGCCGAAACGCGCGCCGGCCCGCGCGTTCCGCGCGGCGAGTCGATGCGAAGCCTCACCTTGACGCGGTCGCCCTCGAACACCGGCACTCGCGGCCCGGTGCTGAGGATTCGCTCCGACAGCTGCTCCACCGGCGATCCCTCGGCGCTTTCGGTGCCCACGACGGCCAGCCCGCCGGTCAGCCCTCTGTTCCAGAACGCATAGGCCAGCGAGACGACCACCAGGGCCACGATCCAGTAGGCGAGCAGGAACAGCCAGGCGACCTCTGAGGTGCTGCCGTAGTACAGAATCGCGGCGGCCAGCGCCAGCGCACCAATGAATCTGGCGGTCGTGTCAGTGTTGCCTCAGTGGTGGGAGTGGAAGCGAGGCCACGACATCGCCCAACACGTCGGCCGCCTGCGCGCGGCCGCGCATGCTCAGCCGGTGTGCGAGGACGGGCAATGCCAGCAGCTTGACGTCGTCCGGAAGCACGAAGTCCCGCCCCTCGAAAAGGGCCCACGCCTGCGCGGCGCGCTGGAGATAGACGCCTGAGCGCATGCTGGCCGGCAGGGTGACCTCGGGACGTGCGCGGATCGCCTCGAGGAGAGACACGATGTAAGTGCGGATCGCCGGGCCCGCGACCACCCGCAGGCAACCTTCCTGCAGCTCGAGAACGTCAGCGAGGCTCACCACCGAGCCCAGCTCGCCGATGGGATCGCCGTGCTCGCGCCGCGCCAGGATCTCGATCGCCTCCGCGCCAGTCGGCGGGCCCATCTCCGCGGCGAGGATGAAGCGGTCGAGCTGCGATTCGGGCAGTGGATAGGTGCCGTGGAACTCGGTCGGGTTCTGCGTGGCGATCACGAAGAACGGCCGCTCTAACGTGCGGGTGACGCCCTCGATGGTCACCTGACCCTCCCCCATCGCCTCGAGCAGCGCGGACTGCGTGCGGGGCGTCGCGCGGTTCACCTCATCGGCCAGCACGATGTTCGCGAAGATCGGCCCGGCTACGAACTCGAAGCTGGCGTCCTTCTGGTTGAAGATGCTCGAGCCGGTGATATCTGACGGGAGGAGGTCGGGCGTGCACTGGATGCGCCGAAAAGCCCCGCCCACCGAAGTCGCAAGCGCCCGCGCGAGCATGGTCTTGCCCGTGCCGGGCAGGTCCTGCAGCAACACATGGCCGCCGGCCACGAGCCCCGCCGTGGCCAGCCGCACCACGCGATCCTTGCCGACGATGACCCGGTGGACGTTCTCCTCGATGCGTGCGAGGAGCTCAGCCGCGTGCCGGGGTACCAACGAGGGTTGCTGTGACGCCGAGGCCACGGTTGCAAGTCTAGATTGGCGGGCTCCACGCACTGACGGCTTACGCCATTCGCGATCCAGCATCATTCGAGCGATGGCGGACAGCCACGCCGGCAGGCGAATCGACCGGCGCGCGTTCCTGAAGGCGGCCGGCGCGCTGGGCCTCGCCGCGAGTGTCTCGCCATTGCTCTCGTGCGGAGGGTCCGGCGGCGCGCCGGTGCCGGCACGGCCCTCTCCATCGGTAGAGATCCCCACCCACATCCCGATCAAGCACGTCGTTGTCGACGTGCAGGAGAATCGGTCCTTCGACCACTACTTCGGCTTCGCGCCGTTCGTCGGTGCGCATGGCGTGCCGGAGGGCTACTCGCAGCCTGACGGGCACGGCGGCTCGGTGAAACCGCACCACCTCACCAGGCTCTCGACTCCAGACATCAGCCACACGTGGAGCGCGATGCACTCCGAGCATCACGGCGGGGCGATGGACGGGTTCTTCACGACCGACGGTGACGGCGCGCTTGGGTACTACAGCGAAGCCGAGCTCCCTTTCTATTACGGGCTCTCCAAGACGTCGGCGCTATGCGTGAACTACTTCTGCTCAGTGCTCGGCCCCACCTACCCCAACCGCCTCTACCTGGCCGCCGGGACATCCGGCGGCATCACGAGCAACGGCGTCTACGGGTACGGAATCTTCGACTATCCCATCATCCTCGACTTGCTCGAAGCCGCCCGAGTGAGCTGGAAGATCTACAACATCGGCCTCGACGATGTCGCCGCCGGCGAGTCCGACAACGTCTTCGTGTTCTGGAAGCGATGGGCTCGAGATTCACGCACGACAGGCCTCAAGGCCGACTACCTGCAGGACCTGCGCCTCGACCGGCTGCCGCAGGTGTCCTTCATCGTCCCGAGCTTTGCCAACGGATGGGATGAGCATCCGCCGGCGAACGTGTCCGTCGGCATGGGTCTCCAGCAAGAGTTGATCACGGCCTTGCAGCAATCTTCAGCGTGGCCGAGCGCCGCCTACATCCTCACCTATGACGAGTCCGGCGGTTTCTTCGACCACGTGAGGCCGCCCAGGTTGGACGCTTACGGACTTGGCTTTCGCGTGCCGGCGTGGGTGATCTCGCCATTCGCCCGGCCCGGTTACCTGGAAGCCGCGCTCCACGAGCACGCGTCGGTGCTCAAGTTTATCGAGGCGACCTTTGGGCTGCCGACGCTGGCATCGGTCAATCATCGATTCGATTCGTCCACCCCCGGCGGCCACGATAACGAGGCCGCGGGCGGTCAGACCTCGGGCCCGCCGGCGCCGCCTAGAGACGGGATGAGCGCGATCGGGAACCTGCTGGGCTGCTTCGCCTTCTAGCGAAGCGCCCGGGGCGATCTCAGCCCTGGCCGATCATCCGGGCGATGACCTCGGCCAGGTTGGGCCCGCCCTTGCCGAAGGGCACCGAGTGCACTCGGTGCGCGAACACCATCTCGGCCACGGCGCCCACGTGTGTGGTCTTGACCTGCTCGGCGCTGTCGTAGGCGGCCTTCGCTTGCGCGGCTCGCGCGCAGACCAGGTCGGAGCGATGACCGTCGACCTCGAGGGCGATCGAGATCTGAGCGATAAGACGCAGGATCTCGCGCGGCAGCTCGACCTCCGGAAAGGTGGCGATGCCCTCAGCGATATGTGAGCGGACGTCCTGCTCGGACTCGGCGTGCTGTGCGACGAATTTGTGGGGGTCGTCCTCCCAGACAGATCGCTTCTCTACGATGGCGACGCGCTGGTCCAGGTCGCGAATGCCCTCGACATCCACGCACAGCCCGAACCGGTCGAGGAGCTGCGGTCGCAGCTCGCCCTCCTCCGGGTTCATCGTCCCGACCAGGATGAATCGGGAGGGGTGCGATACCGAAACGCCCTCACGCTCGACCGTGTTCACGCCCATTGCAGCCGCGTCGAGCAGCACATCGACGATGTGATCGTCGAGGAGGTTCACCTCGTCAACGTACAGGATGTTGCGATTGGCCTCGGCGAGCACGCCCGGCTCGAAGCGCCGCGAGCCTTCCTTCAAGGCGGCCTCGAGGTCGATGGTGCCAACCACCCGGTCCTCAGAGGCATTGATCGGCAGCTCGACCACGCGCATCCGGCGGGTCGTCACGGGCAGCTGGCCCGCCTTAGCGCGCTCGCGACAGTCGGCGCACCAGTCCTCGGGGTCGTCCGGGTGGCACCCGAAGTGGCAGCCTTCCACCACCTGCTGGTCTGGGAGCAGTCGCGCCAGCGCCCTTACCGCCGTGGATTTGCCCGTGCCTTTCTCTCCGCGGATGAGCACGCCGCCGATCGACGGGTTGATGGCGTTGAGCACCAACGCGAGCTTCATCTCCTCCTGGCCGACGATCGCGGTGAAGGGGTAGGAGTAGCGGTCTATTGCCATTGGGGATTGAATGTTACCGGCCGCCTCTCCCCAGCTCCCTCTCCACCGCCGAGGCGATCTCGTCGCGGGACAGGTCGTACAGGCCGTAGTAGCGCGCCCCCATGCGCTCGGCCAGATCCGCGCACGCGTTGATCGCATACGTCTGGTACATGGGCGCGACCCGCGCGAGGTGCTGGACCGACGGCAGGTGGCTGTAGTCACGCGCGGAGTCGATGACGAGCGCATCGATGTGCTCGGCGTCGATCATGCCGGCGATCTTCTGGGCCTCGACCAGTGGCTCTTCCTTGAACATCGAGATGTTGCCGCGGCCGTCGCTGATGAGTACCAGCAGCGGCCGGATCGTGGGGTCCCGAAGCAGCTCGGTCTTGACGACCTTGTAGCCGGCCATGAGCCCGTGCGTGAGCGGAGTGGTACCTCCGACCGAAAGCTTCTCCAGCCGTCGCCGGGCAAGCGACACGCTCGAGGTCGGCCGCAGCACCACCTCGGCAGTGCGGTTTTTGAAGATCACGACCGCGACGCGGTCGCGGCGAACGTATGCGTCCTGAAGCAGTGACAGGATGGCCCCTTTGGTCGCCGCCATCCGCTGCTCGGCATCCATGGACGCGGACGCGTCGACCACGAACACGATCAGGTTGCCGATCTTGCGTTCGCGCACCTTCTGGCGCAGGTCGTCGCGCTCGAGCTTCAGCCGCTCGCCGGGACGCCGGCCGCGGTCCTTTTGCATCGGGGCTGCCGCGCGCACGGTGGCGTCGATCGCCAGGTCGTTGACCTTGGCCTTGGGCTCGGCACGCACATAGCGCCCGCGCCGGTCGGGGGTCTGGCTGGCGGATCGTTTGCCGCCCTGCTTGCGTACGCGCCGCTGGCGCGGCAGGTCGATGCGCCGCAGGTTGAAGGTCTCGGTCGCATCCGGGGCAGATTCGTGCGCGCTGGAGCCTCCAGTCGTCATGCCCTGGTCGCTGCCGGCGGACTGCTGGCCGCCGTCCGACGCGCTGGCGCTCTCCTCCGCGGTCGCCTCGGCGGGGGACTCGCTGTCGGACGCCAGCGGGTCGCCCGCCTCGCTTTCGGCCGGCTGAGACCCTTCCTGATCTTCACCTGTGTCCGGCGACCTGTTCTCGTCCTGGTCGCGCCTGATCGGCTGCCGGGCGCGGTGCGCGAGCGCCAAAGCGGCGGCGTCGTAGATGTCGTCGCGCGTGGGTGACGGATGCCGGCGGTAAGCGGCCAGGGCCCGTGCGGCGTGGTCGATGACGACGTCGGCGCGATGGCCGAGCACGTCAGCCTCCACACAGATGGACGAGATCAGGCGGGCGTGGCCGGGGCGGATCCGGACGCTCTTCACCGCGGCGATCGCCTCCCCCAGCGCGCGCGAGAGGTTGTGGTCGGCGGCCGCGAACTCATTGGCGAACTCATGGTCTCCGAGCCTGAAGGCAGCGTCCCGCTCCGCGATCAGCACACGCTCGTCGGGGTCGAGGATGCCCTCGACGTCGACACACAGCCCGAATCGGTCGAGCAGCTGCGGGCGGAGCTCACCCTCCTCCGGGTTCATGGTGCCGACGAGGATGAAGCGCGATGGGTGCGAGAACGACACGCCCTCCCGCTCGACCACGTTGACGCCCATGGCGGCGGCGTCCAGCAGCACGTCCACGATGTGGTCGTCCAGGAGGTTGACCTCGTCGACGTACAGGATGTTTCGGTTCGCCTCGGCGAGGACGCCGGGCTCGAAGCGCCGTGCCCCCGCGCGAAGCGCGGCTTCGATGTCGATCGTGCCGACGACGCGGTCCTCGGAGGCGTTGATTGGCAGCTCGACCACGCGCATCCGTCGCGTGTGCGAGGGCAGCACGCCGGCGGCCTGGAGGCGACTCCGGCATTCGGCGCACAGAGCCTCGCGATCGCTTGGATCGCATCCGAAGTGGCAGCCTTCGACCACGTTGTGATCGGGCAGTAGGCGCGCCAGCGCCCTCACGGCGGTCGACTTGCCGGTGCCCTTTTCGCCGCGGATGAGGACACCGCCGATCGTGGGCACGACGGCGTTGAGGATCAGGGCCAGCTTCATCGAGTCCTGGCCCACGATCGCCGTGAATGGGAAGACGTGACGGTCGAGCACGATGCTCACCCTTCAAGGATAGGTGGGGTTAGCTCGCCTCCTCAGGCTGGGAGCAGTGCCTTCACGAGCTCGCGCTCCTGAACCAGCTCCTCGGTGGTCTTCTTGATGCGGTCTTTGGCGTCGCTGTCGTGCTCCAGCCCGGTGACCACCTCCCAGTGCGTGCCGTCGGACTTGACCGGGAACCCAAACTGGAGTCCCTCTGGGACTCCGTACTCGCCGTGGCTGATGACTGCCAGCGAGTGCCAGTCGCCCCACGGGGTCGGATTCCAGATGCTGTTGACGGAGTCGAGCACCGCGTTGGCAGCAGAGGCCGCCGACGATGACCCACGAGCCTCGATGACCGCGGCGCCGCGCTTCTGCACAGTCTCGATGAACTTGCCCTTCATCCAGCCGTGGTCGCTGATGAGGTCGAACGCGGGGAGGCCGGCGATCTTCGCATTGCGGGCGTCCGGGTACTGCGTGGTGGAGTGGTTGCCCCAGACGCCGATGTTGGTGATGACCTGGACCGGCAGGCCAGCTTTCCGCGCCAGCAGCGTCTTGGCGCGGTTCTCGTCGAGCCGCATCATCGCGAACCAGCGTTCTGGCGCGATCTCCGGCGCGTTCGAGCGAGCGATCAAGCAGTTGGTGTTGCACGGGTTGCCGACGACCAGGATTCGGACATCGTTGGCGGCTGACTTTGCAATCGCCTTTCCCTGCGGGCCGAAGATCCCGGCGTTCACGTTCAAGAGATCGCTCCGCTCCATTCCGGCCTTGCGCGGCACGGCGCCCACCAGCAAAACCCAGGAGGCGCCCTCGAAGGCCTTCTCCGGCTTGGCCGTCAGTACGGTGTCGTGGAGGAGCGGGAAAGCGCAATCGTCGAGCTCCATCGCCACGCCTTCCAGCGCCTTCATCGCGGGCTCGACCTCCAGCAGCTGGAGGATGATCGGCTGGTTTGGCCCGAGCAGGTCACCGGCGGCGATGCGGAACAGCAACGAATAACCGATCTGTCCGGCGCCGCCGGTGACGGCGACGCGGACCGGGGCTTTGGCTCCGTCGGTGCTGGGCATCATGGCCGCTTCATGCTAGCCAATCGCGCAGGCGCGATAGAAAGGTTGGTCAGCCGCCGCCGCAGGCGTGTGGTAGCGGAGTGAAGTAGGCGGCGACCGCCGCGTGATACCTGAGGAAGGTGACGCCCGCGATGAGGATGAGCGATGCCACTAGCAACGCGCCGAGCCACGGAATCCGGCGCCTCATCGAAACTCGAAACGCGGTTCGAGGCGGTGAGGTTCGGCTAGCGGAAGCCTTCGCCCTCGGGTTCGAACAGGTCGTCCTCCGCGAGCCGCCGGGCGAAACATAGGAAGCCCGTGTGAGCGACCATCCGGTGGGAGGGGCGCATGCTCCGGCCGCGCACCGTCCACCCGCGCTGCAGCACTTCGAATGCCTCGAGCATCCCGAATCCCCTCACCTCGCGCAAGCACTCGAAGAACCGCTGCACCTGGCTCACGTTCGGGCAGTGGGCGAAGATGATCCCTCCCGGCCTCAGCGCCGCTCTGGCCCCGCCCACCGCCTGCCACGGCTCCGGGAGGTCAAGCATGACCCGGTCCATGTCCCGCTCGTCGATGCCGGCGTAGGCGTCGCCCAGCTTGAGCTCGAGATTGGGCGGCAGGTCGCCCAGCGTCTCGGTGATGGCTCGCTTCGCCGCCTCGAGGAAATCCTCTCGCTGCTCATATGAGACGACCAGGCCCTCCGTCCCCACCGCCCGCAGCAGCGCCAGCGTCAACGCACCCGTGCCCGTTCCGGCTTCGAGCACGCGAGCTCCAGGGTTGATGTCTGCGCCGACCAGGATGGCGCCGAGGTCCTTCGGGTAGATCGGCTGGGCTTGCCGGACCCGGCCGGTCACCTGCTCGGCGAACGTCGGCCGAACGGCCAGAAGGCGCGCGCCCAGCTGGGTTGTGACCACAATGCCTTCGGGCCGGCCGATGAGCTCGTCGTGCGCGATTACGCCCGAGTGGAGCGAGTGCCGTTCTCCCGCTTTGAGTCGAACGCGGTGACGGCGGCCGACCTTGTCGACCAGGACGATCAGCTCACCCTCGGCCAGCGGTTTCAATCAGCTTTGTGGGCGCGAATGAGGCAGTGCCAGTACGCATGAAAGAGCTTGCCGTCCCTGCGCTCCGGGTGCAGCTGCTCACGAGCCTCGCCTTCCGCCGACTCGATCACCGTCGCCAGCTCGGCGGCCAGCTCTGGCCGGACGGCCATCGTCTGCATCCACTCCTCGTAGTCCCAGTCCAGCTCTCTCGCGCGGGCCATCTCAACTTCGAATCCGGCAGCCCCGAGGTGCTCGGCCCATTCCTCCAATGTCAACGACCGCACGTGCGAGGGATCGCGGCGCAGCTCGACCTCGTGCAGCACATCGCGTGCCGGCGACGGCGGCGCGCAATCGACGAACGCGGCGTCGCGGCCTGGCCTCAGCACGCGGTAAGCCTCGCGCACAAATGCATCGAAATGAGGAAAGTGGTGCGGGGCGGCCCGCACGACGTATAAGTCGAATGTCTCATCGGGAAACGGCAGCATGGAAGCATCCCCGAGGACCCAGTCGGCGTTTTCGATCCCACGCTCCTTGGTGATCCGCCGCGCGACGTCGAGCATCTCGCGCGTGAGGTCGAGGCCGACGACCCGCCGCACGTGCGGCGCGAGAGCGAGCGCGGTGTTCCCTGTGCCGGTGGCGACATCGAGGACGAGGTCGCCCCGAAGTGGGTTCGCCAGGTCGATGACCTCCTGCAGCCGGTCCGCTGACGTATGGAAGGTCGAGCGCGAATAGTTGGCGGCGACGGGCCCGAATCTCGTCCTCGGATCATCCGGCATGGCCTGAGTCTAGTTTCGGGACGGTGGCCGCGTGGCGACGTGCGCGAACGAAGGCCACCGCGGCGAGTACGACGACAATGACAACCACCACCTCGCCAATCAGCAGCAGGTTCGAGCGTATCGACTTTTCGATCCCGCTGCCAAATACCACGCCCAGCGCGAGAAACACGCCAGCCCAGATCGCGCTCGAGACCGCCACGCTGATCGCGAAAATGCGGTACGGAAGTTCGAGCAGGCCGGCGACCACGGTCAGCGGCACGCGAAACCCTGGAATGTGGCGGCCGAAGATCAGCGCCCATGGACCGTAGCGACGGAACCAGTGCTCCGCGCTGTCCACTCGCTCGGGAGTGATGTGAAGGAATCTGGCCAGGCGGTGTTCGATCAAACGCCGGCCGAACCGACGCGACAGCAGGTAAAGGTTCGTCGAGCCAAGCGTGACGGCGAGGACGAAGCCGAGCCAAGCGGCGAAGAGGATCGGAACGTCACGGGGCAGCCGGCTGCCCACATACAGAAGGAAGACATCGCCTGGGATGAATAGGGGAATGCCGGTTTCCTCGATATAGATCAGCGCAAACCCGCCGAGATAGCCGTACGCCTTCAGCAGCGCGCTGATCGAGGCGTCCGCGTCGACGACCTCTCCCGCCACGTCGTGCTCGATCAGGAGCCCGATCCCCACGATCACCGCGATGAGAAGCACGACGCCACCGGCTACATGCCATCGCGTCGGGAGGCCACTGCTTCGTCTCGGCTCCTGGACGTCGTTCAAGAACGGAAATAGTCAATCACGAACTCGCCCCGGTTACCGCCAGGGCTCCGCCGGCTTGCGGCTATCGTTCGCACATGGCAAAAGCGACTGCGCGGTGGTCTGGGCACAAGGTCAAGTTCGACATCGAGTCGGCCTCCGGCCACACGGTGAGTGTCGACGACGCGCCGGTCTTCGGCGACGACGAAGCCATGCGACCGACGGAGATGCTTCTCGCGGCGCTCGGCAGCTGCACCGGCATCAACGTGGTCCTGCTGATGAAGAAGTTCAAGCAGCCCCTCACGTCATTGACGGTTGAGGTGGAGGGCGAGCAGGAGAAGGAGTGGCCGCGCGCCTTCAAGAAGATCGAGATCACATTCGTGCTGGGCTGGGACGGCAAGTACGACAAGGGAAGAGTCGACGAGGCCATCGACCTGGCCTGCAACCGGTACTGCCCGATCCACGCCACGCTGACGCACGGGACCAAGGTCGAGCATCGCCGCAAGGACGCCCACTCCTGAGAGAACGCCGTATTCCGCATCTCTGGCGCCAACCGTGCCTATGGCGACGCCACGTACGGCTCCGCTGGCGCCAAACGTGCGGAATCGCCCACTAGGTCCGAAAAGCGGCATTTCTCAAGGCACCTATAGAATTAAGCCGTTCCCAAAAGCCCCAACACCTGAGGCCGCTTCGGAAACTTGCTCGAGACCTACGTCCCGCTTCTCATCTACGTACTCATCGTGCTCGGACTCGTTGGAGCGCTCGTCACCCTGAGCTTCGTGCTCGGCCCCTCGCGACCGTCGAAGCGAAAGATGGCTCCTTACGAGTCCGGGATCATCACCGACGCACCCGCCCACCGCCGCCTCTCGGTGCGCTTCTACCTGACCGCGATGCTGTTCATCATCTTCGACGTCGAGGCGATCTTCTTCTATCCGTGGGCCGTGCTCCTGCGCCAGCTCAAGTGGTTCGGCCTCATCGAGATGCTGGTCTTCATGGGGATCCTGGGTATCGCACTTGCCCACATCTGGCGGAAGGGAGGCCTGGATTGGGAGTAGAAGAGCTCGTAGCGTCGCTCGGTGACAACGTCCTCACGACGACGCTGGGCAAGGTGATCGGCTGGGGGCGCGGCAACTCGGTGTGGCCGGCCCAGTTCGGACTCGCATGTTGCGCGATCGAGATGATCGCAGTCGCCACAGCGCGGTTGGACATCGGCCGCTTCGGGTCCGAGGCGATGCGCGCGTCTCCGCGCCAGGCGGACCTGATGATCGTCTCGGGCCGTGTCTCGCAGAAGATGGCTCCCATCCTGCGGACGGTCTACGACCAGATGCCGGAGCCGAAATGGGTGATCTCGATGGGCGCGTGTGCCTCTACGGGTGGCGTCTTCAACAACTACGCCCTGCTCCAGGGCGTCGACAAGATCGTCCCGGTAGACGTGTACATCCCCGGCTGCCCTCCGCGGCCCGAGGATCTGCTGAACGCGCTGATGATCCTGCAGGAGCGGATCAAGGCTCGGGGGATCGTTACGCAATCGTGATCGCCGACGATCTCGTGCTTGAAAAGGGGGTCACCGCTCGTGACCAGTGGGTCACAGTGCCCGCAGAGCGCATCCGCGAAGTGCTGTCTGGACTCAAGGCGGACGGGTACCGATTGCTCGTCTTCCTCACCTGCGTCGACCACTTGATCGACGCGTCTCGTGAGTTCCCAGCGCGGTTCGAGATCGTCTACCAGCTGCGCGACATGGACAAGCCTGTCGAGATCAGAGTGCGCACATTCATCGGCGGGGATTCGCCGCGCATCGACAGCGTTCACGACATCTTTCCGCCTGCCAACTGGGAGGAGCGCGAGACGTACGACATGTTCGGAATCGTCTTCACCGGCCACCCAGGCCTCACCCGAATCCTGATGCCGGACGACTGGGTGGGCCACCCGCTCCGCCGCGACTTTCCGGTGGGCGGCGAGGTCGTGGAGTTTTCGGAGGAGCACCAGATCTGGCAGACCGCCCCCGACGAAGCATGATCGAATCGCCTGGAGTAACAGTCACCAGGACTGGTGAACAGGGCGCGTTCGGCGGCGAGCTGCTCACGGTCAACTTCGGGCCGCATCACCCCTCGACACACGGGGTGCTCCGATTGATCGTCGACCTCGACGGCGAGCAGATCAAGCGCGTGCAGCCGGTCATCGGCTACCTGCACACCGGAATCGAAAAACAGATGGAGGCGCTGCGCTGGCAGCAGGGCGTGGTCGTCACCGACCGCCACGACTACCTCTCTCCGCCCATCAACAACCTCGCCTATGCGCTGGCGGTGGAGAAGCTGATGGGCGTCGAGGTCCCGCCTCGCGCACAGGTGCTGCGCGTGATCATGTCCGAGCTCACCCGCCTGTCGTCGCACCTGGTGTGGATGGGGACGAGCGGGCTCGAGCTGGGCGCGATGTCGATGCTCATGTACTGCTTCCGCGAGCGGGAGCAGATCATGGACCTCAACGAGGAGATCTCCGGGTTCCGGATGCACACCTCGTACATCCGCCCGGGCGGCGTGTTCGCCGACTCGACCCCCAGGTTTCTCGAAATGCTCGACAAGTTCGTCCGCGAGATGCCCGGGCACATCGACGAATACGAGGACTTGCTGACGATGAACCCGATCTGGCGCGCGCGCACGATTGGGATCGGGCGGCTTCCGGCCGAGGACGCGAAGGTCCTAGGCGCGACCGGTCCGATGCTTCGTGGGTCTGGCGTGGCGTGGGACCTGCGGAAGTCCATGCCTTACTCCGGGTACGAGGACTACGACTTCGAGGTTGCAGTCTCGAACGACTGTGACTGCTACGGGCGCTACCTGGTGCGCATCAAGGAGATGCGCGAGGCGGTGAAGATCCTGCGACAGGCGTTGGACCGGCTTCCCGACGGACCGGTGAACGTCGACGACCGCAAGATGCTGCCGCCCCCACGCGAAGAGCTCGAAACGTCGATGGAGGCGGTCATCCATCACTTCAAGCTCTTCACGGAGGGCTATACGGTCCCGGCCGGCGACGCATATGTCGCGGTGGAGTCAGGCCGCGGCGAGAACGGCTGCTACATCGTCAGCGACGGCACGCACAAGCCACGGCGCGTGAAATTCCGGTCGGCGTCGTTCGTCAACCTGCAGGCGCTCGAGCGGATGGCGCTCAACCACATGGTCGCCGACATGATCGCCATCATCGGCACCGCCGACACGGTGCTTGGGGACGTCGATCGATGAGCGTCCTTTCGGAACACTTGATCGAGGAGATCCGCGAGCTTCCCGCGAAATACCCGCAGCCCCGCTCCGCGGTGATGCCCGCCCTCGACCTCGCGCAGGAGGAGGCGGGCTACCTGACGCCCGAGGCGATGAGCGAGGTCGCGGCGGCGCTGAACCTCGACCCGGGCTATGTCGAGGGCGTGGCCACGTTCTACACGCTGTTCCACCTCGAGCCGGTCGGCAAGCACCGCTTCTACGTCTGCACCAACCTCAGCTGCACGCTGCGCGGGGCGACCGACATCGTCGAGCACGTCAAGAGCGCGATCGGGGTCCATGAGGCGGGGGAGCTGTCGAAGGACGGGTTCTTCTCCTACGAGGAGGTCGAGTGCCTGGGTGCGTGCGAGTACGCGCCGGTCATGCGGCTCGACCACCGTTACGAGAAGGACCTGACGGCAAACAAGATCGATGCCCTCATCGCCGAGCGGCGCTCTCCTACCAAGGCTGCGGTTGCCCACGCCCCTCTCCCCTCCCCTCTCCCCGAGGGAGAGAGGGCGAAACCAAAACCTCGTGCCAGGAAACCCAAGAGTGGCTGAGCAGAGGGGGACCGTCGGCGGTCCGGTGTTGACCGAATGGTTCGCGACGAAGGACCTTCACAAGCTCGACGTCTACGAATCCCTTGGCGGCTACTCGGCGTTGCGCAAGGTGGTCAAGGAGATGACCGCCGGGCAGGTGATCGACGAAGTCAAAGCCTCCGGCCTGCGGGGCCGAGGAGGGGCAGACTTCCCCACCGCCACCAAATGGTCATTCGTGCCCAAGGACCACCCCGGTCCCAAGTACATCGTGGTCAATGCCGACGAATCGGAGCCGGGGAGCGCCAAGGACCGCTACCTGATGGAGAACTCGCCGCACATGCTCGTCGAGGGCGCGGCGATCGCCTCGTTCGCAATTGGCGGACACGCGGCCTGGGTCTACATCCGCGGCGAGTACGACCTCCCGTTCGAGATGCTGCGGGACGCCATCGCAGAGGCGCGCGCCAAGGGCTACCTTGGCGACCATCCCTTTGGCACGGATTACCCCTTGGAAGTTCGCTTGTATCGGGGTCACGGTGCATACATCTGTGGCGAGGAGACCGCGCTGCTCGAATCGCTGGAGGGCAAGCGCGCACAGCCGCGCTCTCGACCTCCGTTTCCGGCCGTGAAGGGCGCCTGGGGCATGCCCACCGCCGTCAACAACGTCGAAACGCTGTCGACGGTGCCCTGGATCATGCGTCACGGTGGCGCGGAGTACGCCAAAAGGGGCACGGAGAAGTCGAAGGGCACGCGCATGGTCACCGTCAGCGGCGACGTTCAGAAGCCGGGCAACTATGAAATCGAGATCGGCGTCACGTACCGCCACATCATCGAGGAGCTAGCGGGCGGCCCGATCCCCGGACGGAAGATAAAGGTCTTCTGGCCGGGCGGCTCGTCGGCCAAGGTCCTTCCCGCTTCGATGCTCGACACGTCCACGGACCTCGACGGCCTCAAGGCGCTCGGCACCATGGGCGGGTCTGGCGGGATCATCGTCATGGACGACTCGCACTGCGTGGTCAAAGGCGCGGCGCGGCTGCTGCGCTTCTATGCCTTTGAGTCCTGCGGCAAGTGCACGCCCTGCAGGGTGGGCGGCAACTGGGCGGTGCGCACGTACGACCGAATCCTGGCCGGCCAGGGCTCGCAGCTCGAGCTCGGCATCCTCGAGCGCGTGTCGGACGGCCTGCAGAACGGCCGCTGCCTCTGCGGGCTCGGCGACGCCGCGGGTTGGGTGATCGAGTCGACCATGCGGCACTTCCGCAACGAATACGAGGAGCACTGCCTGCACAACGTCTGCTCCGTGGAGGCCGCACTCGTCAATGCCTGACATCAACCTGACCATCGACGGCCACAAGATCACGGTGCCCCCGGGCACGCTGGTCGTCGAGGCGGCCAAGCTCGTAGGGATCGAGATTCCCGTCTTCTGCTACCACCACAAGCTGGACCCGGTCGGCGCTTGCCGGCTCTGCCTGGTCGATTTCTCGCCCGGCCCTCCCCGCCCGCAGACCGCGTGCACGACGCCCGTGATGGAAGGCATGGTCGTGCGCACGCAAAGCGCCATGGCGGTGCAGGCGCGCGCCGACATCCTCGAGTTCGAGCTCGTCAACCACCCGCTCGACTGCCCTGTTTGCGACAAGGGCGGCGAATGCCCGCTCCAGGACTTCACGTTCCGCCACGGGTACCCGACCAGCCGCATCGATGGCCCGCGGCTGCATTTCAAAAAGCCGATCCCGTTGTCGGCCAACATCGCGCTCGACCGTGAGCGCTGCGTGCTGTGCTATCGATGCACGCGCTACTACGACGAGATCGCGTGGGAACAGGAACTGACGGTCGGCCAGCGCGGCGTGCAGTCGTACATCACGAGCCAGTTCGACCAGCCGCTGCAATCGATATTCAGCGGCAACATCATCGACCTTTGCCCGGTGGGCGCTCTCACCTCACGCGTGTGGCGCTTCGAGTCGCGCCCGTGGGACATGACCCATACCGAGAGCGTCTGCTCGAAATGCGCGGTGGGCTGCAACGTCACGCTGTGGCAGCGACGCGGCCAGCTGGTGCGCGTGACCTCGCGCGAGAACGACGACATCGACGAAGGCTGGATCTGCGACCGGGGCCGGTTCGATTACACAGACGTCAACGACCCCTCACGGCTGCGGACTCCTCGAATCAAGGGCGTCAGGGCCACGTGGGCGGATGCGATCGCGGCGGTGGCGGGCGGGATCAGGGGCAAAGGGCCGAAGCTGGGAATCTCTTTGCCGAAAGACATCACCAACGAGGAGGCGTTCCTCTTCCGGCGCCTCCTCGACGGCCCGCTGCGCGGTCTCAGCGCGCGCGTCGTCGGCTACGACGCGCTCGAGAGCTACGGTCCGGTCCACCGCTGGGGTGGCTGGTCGCGCGAGGAACTGCTCGAC
>CATPBF010000043.1 GCA_955652585.1 Candidatus Dormiibacterota bacterium
CAGTAACGGGAGGGCGACGAAGTCAGAGCGGGCGGCGCCCCGCCAGGGCGACTGCCAGCCCCACTATTGCGGCCGTGTCGGCCCGCAGGTTGCGCGGCCCCAGGCCGGCCCGGTTCGCAGCCAACGCCAGCTCTCGGTCGGACCACCCACCCTCTGGACCGACCATGAGCGTTATGTCTCGAGGCTCGTGCAGGTCGGCCAGGTCGGCTGGTGCGCCGCGCACCAGCAGTACCGGATGGCCGCCGGCCGACAGGACCTCGTCGAGGGTTGACGGCCCCTCGACCAGTGGGACCCTCAGCCGGCCCGCGAGCATGGCAGCTTCGCGGCAGATCGTGTTCCAGCGTTCGGTCTTGGCGCCCCGGGCCACGGTCCGATCCGCTTGAATGACGTGAAATCCATAGGCGCCGACCTCGGTGCAGCGGGAGAGTACGAGCTCCAGTGCGGGCGCCGGCAGGTGCGCGATCCCGATCGTGATCTGGGCTTGCGGCTCGGGGTGATGCTCGACCTGAGCGACGATCACGCCCTCGACGCGCTCCGGGGAAACCTGGTCCAGGCGGAGGGTGAGCAGAAAGCCCCCCGGATCGACGACCTCGATCTCCTCGCCCACTCGCGCCCGCAGCGAGCGGGCCAGGTGGCGGGCGTCGCCACCAACGATTACGGCCCGCCCGCCCTCACGCCTGGCAAAGAACGACGGCAAACTACCCCGGCTGCATGCTAAAGGTTTCGTAGACCGCGATCTGTCCGCCGCTCTTCAGAATCGGGCAGCCTTTCGCCATCTTGGTCGCCTTGTCGAGCGTGGCGGCTTCGACGATTGTGTAGCCGCTGGCCCGCTGTCCGATCGGTCCTTTGGCGACCGTGCCGTCAGCCTTGACCTTGTTCACGGCTCCTGAAAAGGGGTTGCCCATGTCAGCCACCGCGGGACCGAGCTTCGTGTACCAGTTGCCCCACTGCTTCAACACCCTGGCCTGCGCGGCCGGTGTGTCGGGCATGCCACCGCCATAGAAGACGAGCAGATACTTCGCCACCCTCACTCCCTCCGGTTGTGTTGCGGACGCGAACGCAGTCAGACTAGCGCCTCCGCGCGCAGCTTCGCGAGCATCGCCAACGCTTTTTCGAGACGCGCGCGGTTCGCATGGTCGTTGAGCCAGCGGCTCTGGCCCGATGGATGTGGCAGCGGGACGATGACGGGCCTCTCGCCAAACTTCCGGCCGACTCTCGACTCCAACGTGCCAGGCCCGAGAAAGCGCGCGATGGCCATCTGCCCGACGAGCACAAGGACGCGCGGCTTGAGCAGCTCGAGCTCGGCGTCGAGCCAATGCGCGCAGTTGGCCACGGCAGCGGGCGGGGGCCTCAGATCGCCGTTGCCCGCGCGGTTGCGACCTGGGAAGCATCGCATCAAGGCCGCGATGTAAGTGAGGCGGCGGAACTCCTCGGCGCTCGTGAATCCGGCACGCACCATCCAGCGGTCGAGCTCCTTGCCCGCCCGACCCGAGAAGGGTCGGCGCGATTCCCGTTCAGCCGGTCCGGGCGCTTGCCCGACCAGGAAGAACGGCGCCCCCCATACGCCCGAGAAGGTGGGGTTGGCCTCTGGGATGATGCCGGCGTCGACGCATACGTGGCAGTCTCGACAGGCCGCCTGGAGTTTGCGCAGGGCAGCCGGCGTGGCCCGAGGCGGCATGCGTCGACCCTACATCGAGCGTCAGGGGCCGGTAACATCCGACGCCATGGGTCCCACGCCGCAGCAGGTCCTCGACGTGCTCGCCACCATCCAGGATCCCGACCTTGGTCGCGACGTCGTCAGCCTGGGCATGATCAAAGAGCTGGACGTCAGCCCGCAGGGCAAGGTCAGCTTCACCTTCGAGCTGACGACCCCCGCCTGCCCGGTCCGCGATCGCTTCAAGACTCAGGCCCAGGATCTCGTCGGTGACATCCCCGGCGTGTCAGCAGTCGAGGTCCGCATGACCGCCAACGTTCGTCCCGCCTTCATGCGGCCCAAGCCATCCGAGATCCTCCCCGGCGTCAAGCAGACGATCGCGATCGCGTCAGGAAAGGGTGGTGTCGGTAAGTCCACGGTCGCAGTCAACATCGCAGCCGCGCTGCGCAAGGCCGGCGCCGACGTGGGTCTGCTCGACGCCGACATCTACGGTCCTTCGGTCCCCGCCATGACCGGATCCCGCAGCGTGCCGGAGCAGGTCAACGGCCGCTTGAAGCCGATCGAAGCGCATGGATTGAAGCTGATGTCCTTCGGCCACATCTATCCTGGCGAGCAGCCCACGATCTACCGCGGTCCGATGGTCGGCAAAGCGATCGAGGCGATGATGATCCAGGTCGATTGGGGTCGCCTCGACTACCTGGTGATCGACCTTCCGCCCGGCACTGGCGACGCATCGCTCACGCTCGCACAGGCGGTTCCGCTCACTGGAGTGGCCATCGTCTGCACGCCGCAGGACGTCGCGACGGACATCGCGATCAAAGCCCTGCAGATGTTTCGCAAGCTCAACGTCACCCCGCTCGGGCTCATCGAGAACATGAGCTGGTACATCTGCCCGAGCTGCGGGCATCGACACGAGATATTCAGCCACGGTGGCGCCGAATCCGCGGCCCAACGATTGGGCGTGCCGTTTCTCGGCGCTGTCCCGCTCGAAGAGTCGATTCGCGAAGATGCCGACAAAGGCGTGCCGGTCGTGATCTCCCGACCCGAGTCGGCGGGTGCGCGGGCCTTCATGGAAATCGCCTCGCAGGTCGCGGCCCGCACGTCCATTCAGTCGTTCCGGCAGCTGCCCGTCATCAACGTCCGGTAACAGCGACCCTGAAAGACCCCGACCCCTTTCCGCTCACAGTCGATGTCGACCGCGAACGCCAGGTCATGGTCATTGCGTGGGAGGGCGGTCATCGCAGCAGCTATTCCGCCGAACGATTGCGTTGGGCGTGTCCGTGCGCAGAGTGTCGCGGCGAGGCCGGCGCGCCTGGACGTCTTGCTCGCGTCAAGCACCTCGACCCCAATGAGTTGCGCGTACAAGACGTGACGCTGGTCGGTCAGTACGCGCTCCAGGTCGCGTTCGAGAGCGGCCACGCGACCGGTCTGTACACGTTCGTCCTGCTGCGGGCTCTTTGCGACTGCGCCGAGTGCCAGGCGAGGAGGCCGACCAAGTAGTCGGACCTTGTCCGGAAGCCGAGGTCCGGGCCATCGTGGGATAATCCCCGCGCTCCGTTGTCCTTCCCCACGTCCATGCAAGAAACCGAGCCCTGGGCAGTCGCAGGCCCCGCCCGAAGGCGCAACCGGCGCAGACGCCGGATCGCAATCCGTGGCTGGGTCGCGCTCGGCGCTCTGGTCGCTGTCGCGCTGACCGCCGGCGGCGGCGTCCTCGCTTACGAGAACACGCTCCCGACCTCGGTCGGCCTGAATCTCAAGAATGGAGTGAAGGACGTCCCCGTTTATTCACACCTGGTGTTCACGTTCAGCCGCCCTGTGGCCCTCAGCGTGCTTGGGCCTGCGTTCTCGATCACGCCCACCACCGATGGGACGCTGACTGGGGCATCGGGGCAGACGCAGTACGAATGGGCACCGGCCAAGCCGCTGGCCGATATCACCACCTATACGGTGACGGTGAGCCCGCTGACAGACCTGAGCCACCATCGGGTCCCGGGCGGGCAGTGGACCTTCACCACCAACATCGTGCCGCGGATTACAGCTGTCACCGGGGCCGGCGGCGCGGCGCTCGTCGACGGCTCTGAGATCGATCCCGGCACACCGCTCACGATCAACTTCAACGACGCGATGGACCCGGCGACCATCAAGGTGACGATCGGCACCAACCCGGCCGATCTCAAATGGACCGCCGAGAATCGCAGCGCCACGATCTCCACGAAGGGCATGCCATCGGGACCGCTCGTGCTGTCGATGGCGCCAGGTGGAAGCGATCAGACAGGACATCACGTGCCCGGAGCCTTCACGTTGAAAACAGGCATCTACTACCACGATCGCGAGCACACGACCGCGCTCAAGTACCCGGCCTTGATTCAGGTGCCGAACGACTACTACGCCCGCGACCAGAACGGGCTCCAGGCGGCGGACGTCGTGTTCGAATACCTGGCCGAGGGCGGCATCACCCGATGCACCGCGATCTTTCAGAACGCGCCCGACGTGATCGGCCCAATGCGCTCCAGCCGATTCATCTCATTGAAGATCGCTCGGCACTATGAGGGCCTGCTTTTCCAGTCGGGCGAATCGCAGGCGACCGCATCCGCCGCCGCCGCCGATCCCGTGCCGCAGTTCTTCGACACGATTGGATACACGTACCGCACGAACGCACGGTACGCGCCGGACAACCTGATGATCAGCGGCAGCGGCGTGAAGGCCGCGGAGGTCAACTACTTCTCCAACATTCCGCCCTTCGCCCTGCCCAAGGCGCGGCCCGAACTCAGCGGCGGTACGGGGGCGGCCACCGTCACAGTCGATGAGCACTACTCCGTTTACAACTACGACCCTGTCATGGGCACCTATCAGAAGACCGAGGAAGGGCATCCATACCAGGACGCCAGCCTCGGCCAGCCGCTGCGGATCGAAATGGTGATCGTCATCCACACCGCCGAGCGGCTCGTCAACGTCGGCGACGGACACGGAGCCCACATCCACGACTTCGACCTCGACTCCGGGGGAGCGGTCGGGATCTACTACAAGGGTCAGGGGTACTCCGGATCCTGGAGCGCACCGAACGGCCACGGGCCGTTGATATTCAAGCTCGACAGCGGGCAGGTCGTGACCCTGCCACCGGGCCTGGTCTGGATCGACGTCACTGCCTGACGGGAGTACCCGCTAGGCTCGCGCGGCGTCCTTGAGCGCAGAGACATAGGCCGCAGCCGCGACAGCCGCAGTGGTGCCATCGCCCACCGCGGTCGCGATCTGCTTCGTCAGCTGTGCCCGCACATCGCCCACTGCCCAGATGCCCGCTTCCGATGTCTGCAGGTTTCGGTCAGTGAGGATGTAACCGGCCTCGTCGTGGTCGACATGAAACTTGAACAGACCGGAGTTGGGAACGAAACCGATGAAGATGAACACGCCGCCCACGGGCAGCTCCTTGGTCGAGCCGAACTGGTCGTACTTGACCGACTGCACCTTTCCGTTGCCCACGATCTCCTTCACCCCCGCCTCGAGGATGAACTCGATCTTCGGGTTGGCGCGCGCCCGGTCGATGAGGATCGGCTGGGCCCGCAGGCTGTCGCGGCGATGAAGGATGTAGACCTTCTTTGCGTAGCGGGTGAGAAAGTCGCCCTCTTCGACAGCAGCGTCGCCACCGCCGACCACGGCCAGCTCCTCGCCCTTGAAGAAGGCGCCGTCGCAAACCGCGCAATAGCTGACCCCGCGGCCCTGGAATTCCTTCTCGCCGGCGACGCCGAGGTAGCGTGGGAGCCCGCCCGCGGCCATGATCAGCGCCGGCGTCCGGATCTCTTCGCCGGTGTCCAGGCGGACGACCTTGGTGGTCCCGTCCTTGTCGATCTCTCTAACCGGCTCGAACTCACGCACGTCGAGGCCGAACTTGCGGGCGTGGTCGCCCATCTTGGTCGCCAGCTCGGAGCCCAGGACTGATTCGAAGCCGGGGTAGTCCTCGACCAGCTCGGTGTTCAACAGCTGGCCCCCCAGCGGCCCGCGGTCCAGCAGCAGGGTCTTGAGGTTCATCCGGGCGGTGTACAGGCCGGCAGCCAGCCCAGCCGGGCCGCCGCCGACGATGACCACGTCGTAGTCGCTCATTGCATCAGTTCCAATGGGGGTAGGACCGGTCGATATTCCGCGGGCGGTCGCTAGCCAAACTTGAACTGGGCGCCATAGCCCCCCCGGGGGCTGTGACAGGCGATGTTGTCGAACGGGCAGCCGATGGAGCAGGCTCCGCACTCGATGCAGTTGCCGGAGCTGATCAGCGTCTTCCTCTGCTCCTCGTTCCACTCATAGACGCCGGCCGGGCAGAAATGGGTGCAGTACTTGCCCTTGCAGTCGTTGGCGCAGACCGCCTGGTCGACGATCTCGATGTGAGGGTGCCCGGTGTCCTCCTTGTACTTGACGGTGAACAGCTTCTCGGTGAGCTTCTGCATTCCCAATCAGTCTATCCCGCGCCGAAGCGCTCCCAGACGCGGCACATCAGCCGGATGGCGTTGAGGTAGTCGGCGGCGTGGATGTTCTCGTTGGGCGCATGGATGCGATTGTCCGGTCGGCCGACGCCTACGGGCAGCACGGTCGGCACACCCAGGTCGGCCACCACCGGGTGCATCGGGCCGGTGGCTTGCATGAACGGCCACAGGACGGGCTCGCCGTAAAGATCTTTGACGCACTCGATAACGCTCCGCGCCACCTCGGAGCTGGGGTCGGAGCGCGCCGGCTTCTCTCCATCGTGCCAGACGACCTCGACCTTCTCGAAACCGTGAGCGTCGAAGTGCTTGCGAAGGCGCACCAGGATCTCGTCGGGGTCCTGGTCCGGGATGAGCCTGAAGTCAAGCTTGGCAGTCGCTTCCGCGGGGAGCACCGTCTTCGACCCCGGGCCCTGGTAGCCGGTGGTGATCCCGGCGATGTTGCAGGTGGGGGTGAACAGAAGCTGCTCGATGGCGTGCTCGGGCAGGGGATCGCGGATCAGGCGATCGAAACCGACCAACTTTCTGCGCTGCTCGATCTCGGGGTCGATCTTGGCCATCATCTGCCGGTCCGCGTCGGTGGGCTCGACCACGCGATCGTAGAAACCGTCGACGCGGATGTTCATGTCCTGGTCGCGCAGGCTGGCGAGGGCCTCGACCAGGTAAACCGCCGCTGAGGGATAGATGGACGCGAGGCCTGAATGCTGGTCGTAGTTGAGGTGCTTCACCCGGAGCTGGACGTAGAGGAGGCCGCGGCACCCGAACTGCAAGGTGGGCCGACCCGCGTCGTCGAAGGATGCGCCCGACTCCCACAAACAGCCGTCGGCGCGCAGCTTGTCCGCGTGCTTGTGTGCGATTTTCTCGAAGGTCTTGGAGCCGATCTCCTCTTCACCTTCGACCAGGAACCGCAGAGTCACGGGCACCTCGCCCAGCCCTTTGAGCGTCTCCAACGCGTGGATCCTCGCCATGACGTCTGCCTTGTCGTCCGCGACTCCGCGAGCGATGATCCGCCCGTCCTTCTCGATGGGCTTGAACGGGTCCGAGTCCCAGAGCTCGATGGGGTCGACCGGCTGGACGTCGTAGTGCTGGTAGAGCAGCAGCTTGCGGCGGCCGGCGCCGGGCACCTCGGCGTACAGCGCGGGCATGCCGCCTTCGTCGAATGTCTCGACGCGGTCGGTGAAGCGACCCAACCGCTCCGCGATCCAGCTTCGAGCCGGCTTGACCGCTTCCAGCCCATGGTTCGAGATGCTCGGAAAGGCGCAGAGCTCTTCGAGCTCTTCGATGAAACGCCGGGAATTCTTTTCGATGTAGGTGTCGACGGCGCTGGTTGAGATCACGGCTCCATTGTTGCGTAACCTAGGAGCCCATGGGCGAAAGCGAATTCCACTTCTCCCCGCGGCCCAACCGTGCTCACGAGATCAGGTGGCGCGGCTGGTCGGAGGAGGCTTTCGCAGAGGCAGGCAAGCTCGACCGCCCCATCCTGCTTTCCATATCCGCTGTGTGGTGCCACTGGTGCCACGTCATGGATGAGACCACTTACTCGAACTCCGGAGTCATCGACCTTATCAATCGCGAGTACGTGCCGATCCGCGTCGACAACGACGTCAGGCCCGACATCAATCAGCGCTACAACATGGGCGGCTGGCCGACCACGGCATTTCTCACCTCGTCAGGCGACATCCTCACCGGCGCGACCTACCTGCCCGCCGATCAGATGGCGGACGCGCTCGCGCGCGTGGCCGCCTATTACCAGGCGAACCGTCCGGAGATTGCCAACCGCGTGCTCGAGGGACGCAAGCGAGCAGGCGCAGGCGTCGCCCGCAGCGCGGGCACCCTTGAAGACGGGATCGTCGACCAGGTCGTCGAGGCGGTGAAGAACGCCTACGACCCCGAATATGGGGGTTTCGGATCAGCCCCCAAATTTCCGCAGACCGACGCCATCCTCCTGCTCCTCGAGCAGGCGCAGCTTGACGCCGACCCCGAGCTGCGCGCGATGGCGACTCACACGCTCGAAATGATGGCCGCGGGCGGCACCTACGACCACGTCGAGGGCGGCTTCTTCCGCTACTCGACCACGCAGGACTGGAGCGTGCCTCACTTCGAAAAGATGCTCGAGGACCATGCGGGCCTCGTCAACGCACTGGCGCTCGCCGGCCTGCAGGACGCCCTCGATACGACCACCGCCTACCTCGACCGGGTTCTCCGCGACCCGGCGACCGGCCTTTACGCCGGCAGCCAGGACGCGGACGAGCACTACTACTCACTCGACGCCGATGGGCGCGCGCGGGCCGCCGCGCCGTACGTCGACCGCCGCATCTACACGTCCTGGAACGCGGCGCTGGCGATCGCATACCTCGACGCCTCCGTTCGATGCGAGCGGCCGGCACTGCGCGACCACGCCGCCACGCTGCTCGAGCGCCTGTTCAAAGACCGGTATCGACCCGGGGCCGGGCTGACTCACTCCGACCGCGTCGCGGGCCAGCTGCCCGACCAGGTCTGGGGGCTGTGGGCGGCTGTGCGCGCGTACGAGGCCGGCCTCGGCGGTGATTGGCTCTCGAACGCCCGCGACATCGCCCAGCACCTCGAGGATCGTTACGCCGATCC
>CATPBF010000044.1 GCA_955652585.1 Candidatus Dormiibacterota bacterium
CGCGATCGCCGTGGCGCTCAGCCTCGTGCTGGTCGCGAGCTCGATCCTCAATTACGTCTACCTCGACACCGTCGCCGGCCGCACGTCCCTTTATGGCCTCCTCGCCGTCGCTTTGATCGCGCTCGGCACCTTCATCGGGGTGCGCGCCGCGGCCCGCGACCCAGCCCGCCGCCGCCGCGACTTCATCCGTGCAGCTGTCCTTCTGGGCCTCGCGGCGCTGCTCTGGTTGCTCCTGATCGACGTCTTCATATTCACCGGCGCAGCCGGACCTGGGGTCGCCGCGGTCTGCGCGCTCGCCTGCCTGCCCACGACGGCGTTCGGACTCTGGGTCGTACGCCGGATCGATCGCAACGAGAAGGAGCCCTGGCGCCTCGTCCTCGTCGCGGCCGCGTGGGGTGCGGTCGTGGCCACGAGCCTCGTGATCTGGGCCGAGAGCCTCTGGCAGGAAATCGCCATCCGCACGCTCGTCCCCGGGCCTGGCTTCGACGTCTCGACCGCGTTTTCCGCGGGCATCCTCGAGGAGCTGGCCAAGGGCTCCGCCGTGGTGCTGCTCTTCCTGGTCATGCGCAACGAGTTCGACAATGTGGTCGACGGGATCGTCTACGGAGCCGCGGTTGGGCTCGGCTTCAACTTCATGGAGTCGATCGCGTACATGACCAACCTCTACGCGATCTTCGCGCCCGACGGCGCTGGCGGCTATGCGGCCGGCTTCCAGTGGTATGCGCGCCAGGTGCTCGGCCTGTTTTTCGGCCACGCCACCTACACCGCATTCGTGGGCGCGGGCATCGGTATCGCACGCCAGCTGCCGACCACGCGCAAGAAGCTCATCGCGATCGCGGGCGGTTTCATCGTCGCCATCGCCGCGCATTTCTCGTGGGATGCGTGGCTCACCCTCTTCCCGATCGAGAAGACCGCGATCGGAATCCTTGAGATCCACCTCCGCACCCTGATCATGACCGGCCCAGTCACCGCCGCCGTGGTCGCCCTTCTGCTGCTCGGACTGCACATCGAAAGCCAGGCGCTCGCCGATCAGTTCCGGAAGGAGGCTGCACTCGGTAGCGGCGCGATCATGCCTGATGAGGTGCCCATCCTCATGAGCCCGTGGCGCCGCTTTCAGCAGCGGGTGCGCGTGCTGGGGCGGGGGGGTCTACGCGCCTACATCCGCCTGGCGCGGCTTCAAGCCGCACAGGTCGACCTTGCCATGGAGCGATGGCATCGTGAACGCCAGGAGGTCGATACCCCGCTCGAGGCCGAGCAGGAGTTGCGGAGCCAAGTGATTGCGTTGCGCCAGCGCGCGAAATCAGGCGGGTAATCGGCCCCAGAACGCGCGCGCCAGCGCGAGCACCAATAGCATCGCGGCTGCCGACCACGTGATCGCCGAGACGAACGGATCGCTGAAGTCGGTGCCGCTGAGGACGGCGTGGAAGAACGTGAGGGCGAACGCGACGTACGAGAGGCGATGCACCCATTTCCAGAGCTCGACTGACATTCGCCGCTTGAGATAGGCGGTGACGGTGACGATCAGCAGCACGTCGACGGCCAGGGTGCCGAGCCCGATGCCCAGGGTTCCGTATGTGGAATGAAAGGGCAGCACGAGGTCGATCAGCGCGATGCGTGAAGTCCGGTCGAGGAGCAGCGCAGCAAGGTGCACGACCACGAGCGGTATCCAGAGGACGGTTGTGTACTCGTGCAGCGAGCGCAGAGCCCGGTTGCTGCCAAGCCAGTCGAGCACGGCTGTGCGCAGAGCGATACCGGTCACCAGGGCCACCGCCAGGGCTGCGTAGGAGCCAAGGCCTCCCACCCGTGACAGCACCCAGAAGAACTGGTCGAGTGTCATCAGCTCAACCACCAGGCCTGCGCGTGGGATGCGCAGTAGGCGGACGCAAGCCCGGGACCGAGCAGCAGGGCGGCCTTGGCGACGACCTCCGCGTCGCAACCCGTAGCCGCCACCACCGACACCTCTTCCAACCCGCTCAGGGATGGAAGCCCGGTGCGGGGATCGATCAGGTGGTGAAGACCGCCCCACCTTCGCCGCCGCACGCTGCTGGTGGCGGCGCCCTGGTCACGCAGCATCACCGTGACGCCGCCGAATCCGACGGGCCACCCATCTCCATTTGGTCCCGACCCGATGGCCCTCAGGTCGCCGCCAAGGTTCGCGACCGCGTTGGGTCCGAGCCGGGCGGCCAGGCGGTCGGCCATCCAGCCCTTGGCGATGCCGCCGAGATCGAGGCCGCAGCCGACCTGCAGTCGCGCAAGTCCAGGCCGCAAAAAGAGCGCGTCATTCAGCGGCGGCGCTGGGCGCGCCTCCTCGAGCTTCGCGACCGACGTGCCCGCCGCAAGAGAGCTCGTGTAGCCGATGGCGAGCATCGACGGCAGCACCGCCGCATTGACGAGTCCCGCGCTGAGCTCGTACGCGCGTAACGCCTCACGGAGCAGCGATTCCATCTCAGCGCTGACATTCACCCACTCGCCCTCCGCGCAGTTGAGCAACGACAGCTCGCTGCGGTCGGAGAAGCGCGTGATGCGCGTGCCCAGCGCGCGGACCCAGAACTCTCCCTGTGCGAGCTCCGTTCGGCTCACAC
>CATPBF010000045.1 GCA_955652585.1 Candidatus Dormiibacterota bacterium
CGTCATCGCCGAGGCGTGGAACGCGGGCGTCGTCACGGTCGACGTCCGTCAGGGAGATCGGACCCTCATAGGCACGATCGCGCGGGTGGATCCGAACGACGACCTTGCCGTCATCCACGTCGCCCAGACTCTCCCCGTTCTGCGCACGGCACCCACCCGGCCGGTCCTGGCCCAGGCCGTCATGGTGATCGGCTCGCCCCTGGGGCTGGGCGGCACGGTGTCCGCCGGGGTGATCTCAGGATTCCGAAGCCTGGAGGGGAGCGATTACGTCCAGTTCTCCGCCCCCATCAGCCCCGGCAACAGCGGCGGCCCCGTCGTGGACGCCCGCGGCCGCGTGGTGGCGATCGCCTCGGCCAAGTTCGAAGGATCCGGCATCGAGGCGCTCTCGCTGGGAATCCCTGTTCAAACCGCCTGCAGCGGCGTGGTGATCTGCCTTTTGGGCCCCGATTAAGCGACCAACCCTCTCGACTGCTGCGTTGTTGCTCTGAATAACCAGTACTAGCCAGAGGGGGTGGCGGTTGGCAATCGTGATCCCGAGTCCGCTGTCGGGGGCATCCCAATACGGGTCCGGACGTGCTCGCATCGTGCGCATCTCCGACCGTGAGATCCGCGCTCACAACGGCCGGGTCGGCCAGCTGTGCGTCCGCATCGGACGCCAATTGGGAATGACCGCGGCAGAGCAGCGAGTCCTCGCCCGGTCTGGGCTTCTGCACGACATCGGCAAGCTCGGGATCCCCGGCTCGATCCTTCACAAGCACGACCCGCTCGACGACTCGGAATGGAAGCTCATGAAGACTCATCCCGAGGTCGGATTGAAGATCCTTCAGTGGGCCGGGAACGTCGAGCGCGCGCTGCTCGCCGTGCTTTACCACCACGAGCGCATGGACGGCACCGGCTATCCACACGGGCTGGTGGGCGACGCGATTCCCATCGAGGCTCGCGTGGTCGCGGTCGCCGACATGTATGACGTGCTCACGTCCGACCGCCCATACCGGCGAGCTCGAAACGAAAGGGAGGCGCGTCGCGTTCTCGAGGACGCCGCGGGCCCGCACCTCGACCCGGTGGTGGTCAGCGCGCTCCTGAGATCGCTCGACGAAGAAGCATCCCGGCCGGCGCCCGTCCTCCAGTAGGAAGGGGGCTAACCTGGGCGGCGATGCCCACTCGGCCCAAGCCTCGAGGCTTCGCGTCGCCATTCGAGCAGCTCGATTATCTGTACACGCCCAGCAACGATGTCGCCGCCGACGCGCGCTACTTCAGTGAAGTGCTCGGCGGGCGGGTGGCGTTCGCCATCGAAGGCATGGGCGCGCGCGTGGCGAAGGTCGAGCTCACCGACGGGCCGCCTCACATCCTGCTCACCGATCACCTGGAAGGCGACCGTCCGGTCTTCATCTATCGCGTGGCCGACCTCGACGAAGCCATGCGCGAGCTGAAGAAACGAGGCTGGAAAAAGAAAGCGACCTTAGAGATCCCGATGGGCCCGTGCTGCTCGTTCATTCTGCCTGCCGGCCATCGCATCGCCATCTACGAGCTGACCCGGCCGGACGTGGCCAAGCATTTCGACGGCCGCTTCGACTTTTAAAGGCGTTTCCGTGCGCCTGGCGCCAGCGGCGTGCCTCGAAGCCTTGAATTTCACGCGTTTGACGCCAACGGCGTCCATGGAGCCACGCTGACTAGCCGGTGTTCTGGAGGCCGGCCGCCACCCCGTTGACCGTGAGCAGGAAGAGGCGCTCGGCTCGGGCTCGTTGAGACGCGGAACTTGTCTTCGCACGAAGGGCGCGCAGCGCCCGCAGCTGCAGGTGCGAGAGCGCGTCAACGTACGGATTGCGCAGCTCGACCGCCCAGGACAGGACCCGATGCTTCTCGAGCAGCCGTGAATGGCCCGTGACCGCGAGGACGTTCTTCTTGGTGAGGTCGTACTCATCGAGCACCTTTGCCGCGAGGTCCGGCCGGTCGCCGAGCGCAAGGTATCGCGAGGCAATCCGCCGGTCGGTTTTGGCCAGGCTCATCTCGGCATTGTCGAGAAGGACGTTGAACAGCGGCCACGATGCATAGGCTCGGCGCAGATCCTCCAGCCGCGCCGCCGCCAGGCCGCTGCCGAGCCCATACCAACCCGGCAGGTTGAGGCGCATCTGCGACCAGGCGAAAACCCAGGGAATCGCTCGGAGGTCATCGAGCTCTTTCCCGCCGCCACGCCGGGTTGGCCTGGATGCGATGCGCATTCGGCTTAGCTCTTCGACCGGGCTGACCCGCTCGAACCATTCCGCGAAACCCTTGGTCTCGACGAGCGCGCGATATGCGCCGCGGGCGGCTGCATCAACGTCCACTGCCAGGCGCTGAAAGCGGCGGGCCGGCTCCGAGCGAGCGGTCGCCGTGGACGCCTCGAGCACGGCCGAGGCCACCTGCTCGAGGTGGCGCCTCGCGATGGCCGCATTTCCGTAGCGGGCAAAGATGACCTCGCCCTGCTCGGTGACCTTGAACCGGCCGGCCACCGATCCGGGCGCCTGGGCCCGGACTGCGCGGTTGGCGGGACCACCACCGCGCCCCAACGCCCCACCGCGCCCGTGGAACATGGTGAGGCGAATGTGGCGGCGCTTGGCCCAGGCGGTCAGCTCCAGTTGCACCTGGTACAGCGCGAGGGTGGCCGACAGCGGCCCGACCTTCTTGGTCGAATCCGAATAGCCGAGCATCACCTCCAGACTTCGCCCCGTGGTCGCGAGCCTGTGTTTCACCGGCGGCAGTTTCAGCATCTCCTCCATCACCGCCGGAGCGGCGTTCAGGTCGTCGACCGTCTCGAACAAAGGAATGACGTCCAGCACGGGTGGCGTGCCCCCGGTGGCGTGCTCGGCCAGCTCGTACACGGCCGCGATGTCACCGACGTTGCGCGTGAAGCTCACGACGTAGCGCCGGCACGCATCGGCCCCGAATCGCGCTTGCACCGTTGCGATCGTCCCCAGCGTGTCCAGCACCTCTCTTGACTTCGGCGAGAGTTTCCCTTTGGCCTGCACGGCGGCAAGGGCCAGCGCGTGGACCTGGCTGTGCTGGCGCACCTCGAGCTCCGCCAGGTGAAAGCCAAACGTCTCCGCCTGCCAGATGAGATGCTGCAGCTCGCCATATGCCTGGCGCGGCGCGCCCGCGGCGGCCAGAGAGCCCTGGGCCAGGCGCAGGTCGGATACGAGCTCCGCAGCGCAGGGGTACGCGATCCCCGCGACGATTCTCCTGGTCGCCAAGGCGCGGCTGCGCGTGGCCCGGATGCGCTCGGCGACATGCAGGAGGAACTGTCGGTGCTGCTCGGACGGCGAGCGTTTCTCGAGCTCGGCCCAGCCCTGCGGATCGGCAGAGCGTAATGCCGCGATGCGCCGTCGGAGATCAGCCCGCGGCGGCGTGGTGGCGGCATCGGCCGTCAACGCGCGCCCGATGCGGGTGGTCGCAGCCTCGAGCGCGAGCAGCGCATGCTCGGCCTGGATCACCATCGCCTCGTACGTGACCTTCGCCGTGACCGCGTCATTGCCATCGCGATCGCCTCCGACCCAGCTGCCAAAGCGGAGGAATGCGGGCGCGAGCGAAGGGCGCATGCCGCTGTCGGCGGGGCCGAGCGCCCAATCGAGCGCGCGATAGATCTCGGGCACGACCCGAAACAGGGTCTCGTCGAAAACCGCCATCGTGGAGCGGACCTCATCAAGCGGTGTGACCTGTGAAGTGCGTAGCTGTCCGGTGCGCCACAGCGAGTCGATCTCCTCTGTGAGCCTTCGCATCGATTCGCGGCGTTCGGTCTCCGACGCCCTCGGATCGTCGATGCGGTCGAGCTGATCGCCCACCCTGCGGATAGCGGCCACCACTGCCCGGCGTCGTGCCTCGGTCGGGTGGGCGGTAAAGACCGGGTGCACTTGCAGGCCGGCGAGCGCCTCCATCAGGCGGCGTCGCCCGATCCGGCGGCGCAGCTCGGGTACGGTGGCCGCCAGCGATTCCGGCATCAGCCCCGTTCCGCCGCCGCTATCACGCAGGACGCGGGCGCGATGGTGCTCTTCGGCCAGGTTGACAAGGTGGAAGTAGCACGTGAAGGCGTGCGCCACCTGCTCCGCGCGCACGAGCGACCACGCGGCCACGATGCTTTCCGTCTTCCGTTCATGCTCGTCGGCGTCACGCGCCCGGATCACGGACCGCCGCAGGGTCTCGACGTCCTTGAGCAGGCCGGCGCCGCCGTAGTCCTTGATCACCCGTCCGAGCTGCTCGCCGAGCATGCGCACGTCGCGCCGCAGCTCATCAGGGATCGCCTGGCGGGCCGAAGCCCTGGTCGACGTCAAGTCTTTGAGGAAGTTCGCGAGTGGTGCGCGTACTCGAACGAGTCGAGCAGGGCCGCCAGCGACGCCTCGATGATGTTGCTCGAGCAGCCCACGGTCGTCCAACGTTTTGGTCCCTTGCCCGATTCGACAAGCACGCGCGTCGTCGCCCCGGTGCCTGCCGCGCCATCCAGGATGCGCACCTTGTAGTCGTGAAGGCTCACGCCCCGCAGCCCCGGAAACTTTGGGCTGAGCGCTTTGCGCAGCGCCGCGTCGAGCGCGTTGACGGGCCCGTTTCCCGATGCGGCCGTGTGATACACAGCCGCGCCAACCTCGACCTTGACCGTGGCCTCGGCATGCACCGAATCCCCATCTTTGCGCACCACGGTCGTGAAGTCCGCCACCCTCCACGGCGCTTCATAGCCGGGCTGCAATCGGCGCAGGAGCATCTCGAAGGAAGCATCTGCCGCTTCGTACGAATAGCCGCGGTGCTCGAGCTCCTTGAGGTGCTGGACCAGCCACTTGGTCTGCGGATCGTCGCGGTCGAGCTCGAGCCCGAACTCGCGCGCCTTGGCGAGGATGTTGCCGCGACCAGAGAGCTCCGAGACCAGGACGTGAGGCTCGTTGCCGATCAGGCTCGGTTCGATGTGCTGGTACGAATCACGGTGCTTGAGCACGGCACTCACGTGCTGGCCGCCCTTGTGCGCGAAGGCGCCATATCCGACGAACGGCTGCTGCACCGGGAGGGCTACGTTGGCGATCTCTGCGACCGTACGGGACAGGTCTGTGGATTTCGCGAGCGTCCCCGCGGGCAATGCCTCCATGCCCATCTTCAACACCAGGTTCGCGACCACCGACACCAGGTTTGCGTTCCCGCAGCGCTCACCGTATCCGTTGATCGTGCCCTGCACCATGTCGGCCCCGGCGACGACTCCTTCGAGCGTGTTGGCTACCGCGAGCTCGCAGTCGTTGTGGCAGTGGATGCCGACTCTGGCCGAGCCCTTCAACTCGTCGAGGGCGTGACGCACGGCTTCCACCCCGTGGCGGATCTCTGCCGGCAGGCTCCCGCCGTTGGTGTCGCACAGGACGACCCAGGTCGCCCCGGCGCGCGCCGCCTCCAGGCAGACCTCGACCGCATACTCGGAATCGCGCGCGAAGCCATCGAAGAAATGCTCGGCATCGAAGATGACCTCACGCCCGAGCGATACCCCGTGAGCGACAGACTCTCGCACCATCGCCAGGTTCTCATTCGGCGTCGTTTGCAGGACCGTGCTCACCTGCCACGTGTCGCTTTTGCCGACCAGCGTCCAGGTGGGCGCCTGGCTGCGCGCGAGCGCTTGGAGGTTGGCGTCGTCCGCGCAGGTGCCGCCGGCGCGTCGCGTGGCGCCGAACGCGGCCAGGCGCGCCCGTTTGAGCGGATGCGCCGCCAGCTCGGCGAAGAGCTCTTCATCCTTGGGGTTGGAGCCGGGGAAGCCCCCTTCGACATAATCGAATCCGAGGCCGTCGAGGGTGCGCGCGATGCGCAGCTTGTCCGAGGCCGAGAACGAGACGGCCGGGCCCTGGGCGCCGTCGCGCAGGGTCGTGTCGTAGATCACGATCCGTCGTGCGGCGCCGGCTCCACGGTCGTTGTTGGTCTTGCTAGGCATAAAAAAACCTCCAGGCCTTCTCTGGCCGGGAGGTCCCGCGACATCAGCGTAGAGCGCTAAGTCGGGGAACCTCCCCGGCTAATGTCGTTGCCGATGATTGCGATCTGCTTGCGCATGGAAGCAGAAGGTTAGGCCATTCGCCGAACCGGAGTCCTGGCTGCGAATACCAAATCCCGAGGGCCGCCTTAGTGTGCCTGCGACAGCGGGGCGATAGGCGGGCCGGCCAGGCTGATGAACTCGGCTGCAGCGTCCAAATTACCTGTTGACAAACTGTTCGAACCGGACTACGGTTTGTGAAATCAGTTCGACATTGTCGAACACTAGTCAGATACAGGGGGTCTTGAGAGACATGCATTCGATGCCACAACGCGCACTGGCCGAGTTCTTCGGCACGGCGGCACTGGTCCTCGTCGGTCCAGGTTCTGTCATCGCCACGCTCACGCTGGCCGGCAAGGCCGTGCCGGCGGTCACCGAGGCGGACCTCCTAGCGATCAGCTTCGCGTTCGGGTTCATCATCACGGCCCTCGTGTACGCAATCGGCAAGGTCTCGGGCTGCCACATCAACCCAGCCGTCACGTTCGCGCTGGCGGTGACCAAGCGCTTTCCGTGGAAGGAAGTCCCCGTCTACTGGGTCGCCCAGTACGCCGGCGCCGTCCTTGGCGCGTTTGCGATTTGGGGTGTCTTCGCAAGCAACGCGGTCGCGTTCGGCATGGGCCAGACCCACTTTGCCGCGGACGCTTCGACCGGGTACTACGTCCAGGCGATGCTGGCCGAGGCCCTCGGCACCGGGATGCTCATCTTCGCGATCCTCGGCATCGTCGACTCGAAGTCTCCCTCGCAGCTCGCCGGCATCGTGATCGGCGGAGCCGTGGTCGGGATCATCCTCATTTTCGGACCTGTGACGGGCGCCTCGCTCAACCCCGCACGCGCCTTTGGCCCCGAGTTGGTGCAGGCCATCGCGGGCGGCACGACCTTCTGGACCCAGTACGTTCCCGTCTACCTGGTCTCGGGCTTCGTCGGCGCGGCCGCCGCGGCCTTCCTTTACGACTACCTGGCCAACCCGCGATTGGTCGAGCGCCCAATCATGGCAGCGGTCAGCCACGAAGAGACCGCGCGCGCGGCCGCCAACTAGATCCTTTACAGACAGGAGAAAAACCAGAATGGCAGTGGAAACCAACTTGATGCGCAAGTTCCTCAACGATCCGGCTGATGTCGTCAAAGAGTCCCTGAAAGGACTCGCGGCGGCCCATCCGGACCTGCTGCGATACGACGTCAAGAACCAGATCATCATCCGCAAGGACGCGCCCCGGAAGGGCAAGGTCGCCCTGATCTCGGGAGGCGGGTCGGGACACGAGCCCCTTCACGGTGGTTTTGTGGGCCTCGGAATGCTCGACGCGGCGGCACCGGGTGAAGTGTTCACCTCGCCCGTACCCGGACAGATGCTCGCCGCCACGAAAGCCGTCGACGGCGGCGCCGGGGTCGTCCACATCGTCAAGAACTACACAGGCGACATTCTCAACTTCAAGCTGGCCGCGGAGGATGCAGCCGACGAGGGCATCAAGGTCACGTCGGTCGTCATCGACGACGACGTCGCGGTCCAGGACTCGCTCTACACGGCGGGGCGCCGAGGCGTAGGCGCCACGGTGCTGGCGGAAAAGCTTGCCGGCGCGGCTGCCGAAGCCGGGGCCGACCTGGCCCACGTCACAGACACTGTAAAGCGTGTCAACGCACGCTCCCGCTCGTTCGGGGTGGCGCTGTCGTCGTGCATCCCACCGGCGAACGGAAAGGCCATCTTCGACCTGCCCGAGGGGCAGATCGAGTTTGGCATCGGCATCCACGGCGAGCCGGGCCGCCGGCGGGCTCCGCTCGGCAGGGCGAGCGAGGTGGTCGACGTGATGTTCGAGGCCGTGATCTCGGACCTGAAGCCGAAGCACGGCAGCAAGGTGCTGGTCTTCGTCAATGGCATGGGCGGCACCCCGCTGCTCGAGCTCTACCTTATCTATGGCGAGGTCGACGCCAGGCTGCGCAAGGCCGGCCTCGAACCGGCGCGCAACCTCATCGGAAGCTACATCACGTCTCTCGAGATGGCCGGCGCTTCGCTGACCGTGCTCGAGCTCGACGACGAGCTCATCAAGCTGTGGGATGCCCCGGTTCACACTGCCGCGCTGCGCTGGAGGGCGTGACAGTAGTCTTGATCAGCGAAAGGGTTATGGACGCGGCCACGATCAGCTCCTGGATGCGTGAGATCGAAGCGTCGGTGCGCGTCGAGCGCGATCACCTGGTCCAGCTCGACGCCGCCATCGGCGACGGAGACCACGGCACCAACATGAACAGGGGCTTCGAGGCCGTCGTCCAGGCCCTCGGCGCCGATCAGGGATCACCGCCTGGTCGGCTGCTCGTCATCGCCGGACGCACGCTCGTCTCCACCGTCGGCGGCGCGAGCGGCCCGCTGTGGGGCTCCGCGCTCCGCAGCGCCGGGAAAGTGCTCGGCGATCAAACCACCTTCGACGGCGCTCAGCTCGCCGAGGTATTGGCGGCTGCGCTCGCGTCGGTCAAAGATCTCGGCACCGCATCGCTCGGCGACAAGACGATGGTCGATGCGCTGGAGCCGGCGGTGGAAACGCTGAAAGCGCGAATCGCAGATGGCGCCCCTGTCGCGCAAGCAGTGGAAGCAGCTGCCGCCGCTGCGGAAGCAGGGATGCGCGCGACCATCCCGCTCCAGGCGAGGAAAGGCCGAGCCTCATATC
>CATPBF010000046.1 GCA_955652585.1 Candidatus Dormiibacterota bacterium
CGCAGCCGCCCTCAGCCAGCCGGCCCGCAGCCTGAGCGGATTCTGGTCGAACGTGGCGCTGGTCACGTTTCTCTCGATGTTCATGTCGTCGGCGCTCGCGTCTCCATCCATCCCCAGCGAGCGCAGAGGCTTCCAGCTGCTGCGACTGGCCCCGCTGTCGATGTGGCAGCTGCTGAGGGCGAAGGTGTTCATCGCGCTGCCGCCTGTGCTTGCGACCATGCTCGTGTTCAGTGTCGCCGTCGCCGTGACCAGCAAGAGCGGTCCCATCCAGTTGGTGGAGTTGGTGATCTTCGGGGTCTGGCTCGCCTTCGGATTTGTATCGATCTCGGTCTCCGGCGGCGCCATCGATCCACACTTCGAAGCCACCGATGACCGCAGGTCGGTCGGAGTCCTCGGAACGTTTACATCGATTGGCGGCTCGCTGGGGTTTTCGGTCATCAGCATCGGTGCGCTTGCGTTGTTCCTGTTCGGCGAGCAGGCGGCGGCCGGGTCCGCGAACCTCGGGCCGATCCCGTCGACGCCGGCCGTCGGCGCCGCGATGATCCTGGGAGGCCTTCTGCTGGTCGCCTCGGGGTGCGCGCTCGTTGCAGTCCTGCTCACGTTCGCGAATGCGCGGCTGCGAGCGTTCGACGCCAGCATCTCCGAAACCTGACGCTATTCGAAGGGGTCTTCGATCACCTCGCTGTCGAATCCGCCGTCCGGCTTGCCCACCAGCGCCACGACCACATATCGGATCGGTCCCTTCCAGCCCGCCAGCAATCTGTACTCGGCCGCTGCCGCCGCCAGCGCTCTGCGCTTGCGCGGGCCTACTGCCTCCGCCGGCGTCCCGAAGGCTTCTGAAGTCCTTGTCTTGACCTCGACGATCACCAGCTCCCCGCCGCGGCGGCAGATGAGGTCGATCTCGCCGCGCCGGGCAGTGAAGCCTGCCCCCACCACCTCGTAGCCGCGACGCTTCAGGAGTTCGGCCGCCGCCTTCTCACCGGCGCGCCCGAGCTCTAGTTGAGCGCGAGGCCTCGAAACGGCGCCCACGACGTCCGATGGATGGGGCTTGGCCCGAGGCGCCGGATCGCCGCCCGGTGCTGAGGCGTGGCGTAACCCTTGTGCCCTGCGAATCCATAGCCCGGATAGATGCGGTCGTACTCGACCATGGTCTGGTCCCGGGCGACCTTGGCGACGATGCTCGCGGCCATGATCGAGGCGCACGTCCGGTCGCCCCTCACGACCGCCATCTGCGGCAGGAGCGCCTCGGGCACGTCCCACGCGTCGACGAGCAGATACTCGGCCGGCACCTGGAGCCCCGCGACCGCGCCCGCGGTGGCCAAATGTCGGGCGCGGATGAGCCCGAGCCTGTCGACCTGGGCGTGGTCGACCGCACAGACGGAGACGGCCAGCGCGCGTCGCCGGATGATCGCATCCAGGCGCTCGCGCTCGACAGCGGTGAGCAGCTTGGAGTCATCAAGGCCTGGGATCCGCGTACCGATCGCAAGCACCACGGCGCCGCCCACCACCGGACCCGCCAGCGGCCCCATTCCGACCTCGTCCACTCCCGCCACCACCGAGTAGCCCATCGCCCCGGCCATGCGCTCGTAGCGCCACAGCATTGGCCGACTCATACAGGGAGATTACCGACGAAGGACATCGGGCACCAGTCCACGTTAACAAGGGCTCACGTCCCTCTCCCCAACCCCCCCCTTCGGGGGGAGGGAGTCCTACTCCTCGGATTCCTCCTCACCGTTCTCTTTGGCCTCGGCCTCAGGACCGCGCGTCAGTTGCCGGCGCTCGCGAATGCGCGCCTCCTTGCCGACCTTGCCGCGCAGGTAGTAGAGCCGGCCCTGCCGGACGTCGCCATGGCGCAGAACATCGATCTTGTCGATGCGCGGCGAGTGGATCATGAATGTGCGCTCGACACCAACGCCATGCGTGACCCGTCGCACCGTGAAGTTCTGGCGCAGGCCTCCGCCGGTCACGCGGATGACCGTGCCCTCGAACACCTGGATGCGCTCTCGCGTGCCTTCGACGACCTTGGCGTGCACCTTGACCGTGTCGCCCGCACGCAGTGCGGGGACCTTTTCCTTTTGCTGCTCCTTCTCGAGCTGCTGGATGACGTTCATGTCTTGTTCAACTCCTTGGTATGGACGGAAGATCTTTCAGCCGCCTGACGGCGGCGCCATTGCTTGATGCGGGCGTGGTCACCGGAAAGGAGCACGTCGGGGACCATCAACCCCCGATAGTCTGCCGGTCGCGTGAACTGGGGCCATCCGGCCAGTTCATTGGAAAAGCTGTCCTGCGTCAGCGACTCGGGATCGCCCACGACGCCCGGCAGCAGGCGGGCTACGGCGTCGATCAACACCATCGCGGGGATCTCGCCGCCGCTGAGGACATAGTCGCCGATCGATATCTCGCGTGACGCGAGGCCCGTTCGGACTCGATCATCGATGCCTTCGTAACGGCCGCAAACGATGATCAGGCCGGGCTCGAACGCCAGCTCTGCCGCGAGGCGCTGGTCGAGGCGTTCACCCCACGGCTCCATCAGCACGACGGGGCCGGCATTGTGGGGGCGGATCGCATCCACCGCTTCGAACACCGGCTCCGGCTTGAGAACCATGCCAGGGCCGCCGCCGAAGGGCATGTCGTCGACTTGCCGGTGACGATCGTGCGTGTAGTCGCGCAGGTCGTGCGTGTGGATCTGGACGGTCCCGCGCTCGATGCCACGGCCCACGACACCGTGCTCGAAGACGGGGCCGAACATGGCCGGGAAGATCGTCACGACGTCAAACCTCATCACGTACTGCCTATGCGTCCTCGGTTTCGACGAGCCAGTCAGCCACGACGACTCGCCGCGCCTCGAGGTCCACTTCGAGCACCGCGTCCCGGGTGGCCGGGATCAGGTGTTCGACCGCGCCCTCGCGGCTTACCCACACATCGTTGGCCGGCCGTTCCAGGACCTCTGCGATAGTGCCCAGGCGCTGACCCGATCCGGTCTGCACCGGCAGCCCGACGACCTGGTGGTGGTAGTACCGGCCGTCCCCAAGCGGGCGCGCCGAGGCTTCTGGAACCTCGAGGTAGCGGCCCCGGAACAGGTCCGCCACGGTGCGGTTGTCGATACCCAAGAGCTTCACCACGAGCCCCGGTTGACCGGCCCGGCACCATTCCACGTGGCGCTCGCAGCCGTCGAGCACCAACGCAGCGCCAGGGTTGAACCGGTCCTCGAAATCTGTCAAGGGTATGACCTTGACAGCCCCTTCGAGCCCGTAAGCGCCGGTGACCTGACCGACACGGATCACGAGGGCGAGCCTCCGGCACTGTCCTCCCGGCGTTCGCGCGGCGCGGAATGGGTCAGTGACGGATTGGCGAGATCGACGAACACTCGCTTGTGGTCGCGCGACGAAGCGACTCGAATGAGCGTTCTGATCGCCTCGATGTTGCGTCCGGCTTTGCCGATGAAGCGGCCGACGTCGACGTCCGCAAGCTTCACCTTGATGGCGACGGTGCCGCCGCCTCGCTCGAAAGACTCCACCAGCACCTCCTCCGGCTTCTCGGCCAGCGAGCGCGCTACATACTCGACCAGTGCCCGGTAGTCGACTGCAGGCCCCGCGGGGCCGGAAGGACCGTCACGCCGGAAACCGCGGTTGTAGCCACCACGCCGCTGGTCACGCCTGATCGGTGGTCGACTTCTCTGTGCGTCGCTCAAGAATCCCCTCCCGCTTCAACAGGCTCCGCGCGGCTTCGCTCGGCTGAGCGCCCTGCCGGAGCCAGCGCTCGACTTTGTCGACGTCGATCTTCACCTTGACCGGGTCCGTCATCGGATCGTAGTACCCGAGGTGCTCGATGAACCGGCCGTCTCGCGGCGAGCGCGAGTCCGCCACCACGAGGCGATAGAAGGGATGCTTCTTGGCCCCCATCCGCCTCAGCCTTATCTTGACCAACCCGAACCTCCTTGTCCAAACAGCCGGCTCACGCCGGCCTTGCTTCCGCGATTTCCAAGCCCGAACTGCTTGGCGACCTGCTGCATCGCCTCACGCGCTTTCAGCACGCGATTGACATCCGCGGGCTGCAGGCCGCTGCCGCGGGCGATTCGGCGCCTGCGGGCGCCATCGATAATCTCGGGGTGGGTGCGTTCGCGAGCGGTCATGGAGAGTATCACCGCCTCCATGCGCCGAACCTCGCGCTCGCTGTCGGCGCCGGCGACCTGACCTTTCAGCTTCGCGCCTCCCGGCACCATGTCGAGAATGCCCTCCAGTGAGCCCATGCTGCGCAGCTGGCGAATCTGGACCAGAAAGTCATCGAACGTGAGGTGGCCGGAGCGCATGTGGCTCTCCACCTCCTTCACTGCCTCCTGGTCGATGGTTCGCTCGGCGCGCTCGATGAGGCTGAGGACGTCCCCCATGCCAAGGATTCGCGATGCCATCCGCTCCGCGTGGAACACCTCGAGGTCCTGAGGGCGCTCGCCCGTGCCGGCGAATCGGATTCGCTGGCCGGTGGCGAGGCGCAGCGATAGTGCTGCGCCGCCGCGCGCGTCGCCGTCCAGCTTGGTGAGGATCACGCCGTCGACGCCGACCGCGCCCGCGAACGCCTCCCCCACCTTCACCGCTTCCTGGCCGGTCATGGCGTCGGCGACGAGCAGCGTCTCGGTCACCGGCACGGCAGCCTTGAGACGCTTGAGCTCGTCCATCAGCTCCGCGTCGATGTGCAGGCGGCCCGCGGTGTCCAGGATCACGACGTCGTTCCCGAGCCTCGATGCCTCCTTTAGGGCTCCGCGGGCGATCTCTTCGACCGTGCCGTTGCCAGACTGAAAAGCGAGGCCCTCGCGATCGGCCAGGATCCGGAGCTGCTCGACTGCGGCGGGCCGGCGCAGGTCGAGCGCGACCAGCAGCGGCTTGTGGCCGTCACGCCGGGCCAGCAGCGCGAGCTTGACCGCTGTGGTCGTCTTCCCGGACCCCTGCAGGCCGGCGAGCATCAGCACGGTGGGGGGAGTCGGGGAGTAATGCAGGCCGTCGGAGTTGCCGCCCAGCAGCTCGACAAGTTCGAGGTTGATCGCCTTCACGACCTGCTGGGGCGCCGTCAGGCCCGGCGCCACCTCGACGCCGACGAGTCGGGCCCGCACGCGGTCGACGAACTCCTTGACGACCTTGAAGTTGACGTCGGCCTCGAGCAGCGCCATGCGCACCTCGCGCAGACCTGCCTCCACGTCCTCAGGGCGGAGCACGCCGCGTCCTGAGATCTTCTTGAGCACGGCGGCCAGCCTGTCCCCTAGCGTTTCGAACATCTAAGCCTCGAGCTCCGCGACGCGGCGCTGCAAGCCGGCGAGCTCACGCTCGAGCGATGCGACCTTACGGCGCCGCCGGCCGGCTTCGGCCAGGAGGCCCAGCCGCCGCTCGTACTCTTCCAACGCGTCCACCGAACGCTTGACGATGTCGTGCACCGCGGCGCGCGATGTGCCCTGGTGGTCAGCTATCTCCGCGAGCGACCAGTCGCTCCTCAGGGACAGCTCGAGGACCTCTTGCTGATGCTTGGTAAGTAACGCTCCATAGCGTTCGAAGAGGGCGAGATGGCGGCTCCTCGCCGCTAGGGTGTCAAGGCGCATGCCTTGACAGTCTACCAAGTATTAGCATTTCGCCCATGGAGCCTTTGCTGGTCGAGGCGTTCCGATACAACAAGTGGGCGAATCTGCACTTGATCGACGTTTGCAACGGCTTCTCCGAGGAGCAGCTGCAGATGACTTCCCCCGGAACCTACGGGACTCTGGCGGCGACCTTCCTGCACCTGCTGGCCGCGGAACAGCGGTACATCAAGCGGCTCGGCGGAGGTGAGCCCCAGATCAACGAGCGGGATGACAGTTTTCCGGGCGTGGCGGCCCTCCGCGAGCACGCCGTCCGAAGCGGCGACAAGTTGATCGAGATCGCGCCCCGCACCACGCTGGACGAGGCGCACGAGTCGAAATATTCAGACCGGGGCTTCATGCTGCACAACTGGGTGGTGCTGATCCAGGCGCTACACCATGGCAACGACCACCGGACCCACATCTGCACGATCCTCGGACACCACGGCCTCACCTATGGAGACATGGATGTCTGGGCGTACGGAGAGGCCACCGGCGGGATGACGCCCATCAAGGCGACCTGACCAAGATGCTGACCGCTGTGCTGCTCGTCAAATCGACGCGCGCCGGCCTGACGAGCCTCGGGCTTTTTTTTTTTTATGTTACTGGGTTGTCCGAGTTCTACACGGTCACGGGCGAGTGGGACTTCGTCGCCATCGTGCGTGTGCGCGAGCACGAAGAGCTCGCCGACGTGGTCACACAGCGACTGACCAAGCTCGACGGGATCGAGCGCACGCAGACGATGGTCGCGTTCCAGCAGTTCTCGGCCCACGACCTGGAGGCGATGTTCGGCCTGGGTCTCGAGGATCGACAGGCCTAGACCCGTTTGGCGGTCGCGTAGCGCTCGTACTGGAGGCGGAAGAGCTCGATCACGCTGTCGGCGTCTTTGGGGCCGGCCATCCAGCAGCTGACCCAACCTGTCTCGGGGAGGACGTGGTGGGGCTCGGCCTTTCCGGCGGCGATGACTTCGTCGTGAAGCTTGCGGGGAAGTGGCAAGTCCGCCAGACGGTCGCCGTGGACGTGGCCCATCTCTTTGCGGCCGTAGCGGTACTCGGTGCCCCCAAAGCGATGGGGTACGGCCTCCACTCCAGGCCACGAGAGAACCGCTTCTCGGATCAGCTCACCGGCGCCTTTCATGTTCGAAGCGTAGCTGCCGTGTTAAGACCTCTTGACACTCGATTTTCGCTTGGTACGCTGTTGCGAACATGCGTTCGGCCGCCGCCCAAGCCTTCATTTCCGACCTCGAAACCGAGGACGTCGAGTCGTTCACCGACACGGCTCTCGGCGACGACCTCACCGAGCTCCGGCGAACCATGGATCGCATCGAGTTCCAGTTCAGCCGGCGTCTCGACTTGTTCGCGCGCCGCCAGGGATTCGTGGCTTTCGGCTTCGTCACCCTCATCTCGTGGCTGCGCCGCGCGTGCCGGCTCTCGCCCGGCGCCGCGTCTCAACATGCGGAGCTGGCGCGCAACCTTGCGTCATTGCCTGAGACCAGCACCGCGTTCGCAGCGGGAGAGATCGGATTCCACCACGCCGCGGTCATCGCCCACTCGGTGACGGAGGTCGGCGCGGAGGCAGTCGTGCGCCAGGAGGCGACGCTGCTCGAGGCCGCGTCCAAGCTGGACCCGAAGTTCCTGAGCTACGTCACCCGCCAGATCCGCCACTGCCAAGATCCCGATGGCACCCTCGCCGACGCCAACGAGAACCATGAGCGCCGCTACCTCCACCTGAGCCAGACTTTTGGTGGCTTGTTTGTGATCGACGGCCGCCTCGACGCGGAGGGCGGCGCGACCTTGCGAGCCGCGCTCAACGCGCTCGACGAGCCGTGGAAAGCCGACGACACTCGCAGCGGCAGCCAGCGTCGCGCAGACGCGCTGATCGAGCTCGCCCGCCAGCGCCTCGACGCCGGCAATCTACCGGAGGTCGGCGGTCAGAAGCCTCACCTCTCGGTCACCGCGCCCATATCCACACTGTTGAAGGACCCGGGATGTGCCGCGGGTGAGCTCGAGTGGTCGCAGCCCATCACCGCGGATACAGTTCGCCGCATCGCATGCGACTGCGCCATGACCAGAGTGCTGCTTGCACCAAACTCGGAGCCGATCGACGTCGGTAGGTGCACTCGCACCGTTCCGCCCGCTTTGCGACGCGCGCTCGTCGTTCGCGACAAGCACTGCCGGTTCCCAGGCTGCGATCGTCCAGCCGATTGGTGCGATGGCCATCACCTGGTCCATTGGAGCGATGGCGGCGAAACTAACCTCGGCAATACCTGCCTTCTGTGTAGACGCCACCATCGCTTCGTCCACGAGCTCGGCTGGCAGCTGAGATGGAGCGCGGGCGGCGAGATCATCGCGATCAAGCCGTGGTGGATGGGCAGTGCTAAATCTGCCCGCGAAGCCGCCTGACCGGTAGGTCGACCAGCGACCGCCACTGCTGGCGCAAGGCCATGTCCATCGGCACGCTCGGCTTCGCCTTGGGACCGCGGCGCGGCGTGGTCTTGCGCTCGAGGATGGCGGTCCGGAAGTCGCCTTCGTAGGCGGTCACGACCTGGGCTATGTCGTGGCGTCCGAAGTGGCAGTCGCTAGAGCCGATCAGCGCCCCCAGCCGCTCGCGATTCGAGTCGACGAATGCATCGAGCTGCCGTCTCCGGCGCGCGCCCGCCGGAGCCGTGAAGAGGACCTCGATACCTTCCACCGCTTGCTTGTCGATGAGCCGGCGCAACATGTCCGGCTGGATCGAGGCGAAGTACGTGGGCATGAATGGATGGGGAATGACCACGAGCCCGCCCTGGTCGTGAATCGCTGCGACGGTATCGGCCACGGACATTGATCGCTTGATCGGCTTCTCGAGGAACCAGCCGAGGATGTGCGTCTGCGCCGGCCACGCGGTGGTCGTCTCCTGCCCCATGACGACCGCGAGCCCGGCGGCTTCGCCCCGCTCCTTGACCTCACGAGCAGCGGCCATCGTGTCGTGGTCTGTGATCGCGATCAAATCGAGACCCGCCTTCACGGCGGCGTCGACGAGCTGCGCCGGCGTCACCATGCCGTCCGACGCGAGCGTGTGGCAGTGAGGATCGGCTAGCGGCAAAGTCAGTCCTCGAACCATGAGCGCACGAATGCCTCGGGGTCGAACGGTTCCAGGTCTTCGATGCCCTCCCCCACTCCCGCCAGCTTGACCGGGACGTCGAGCTCGTTTTCGATCGCGATCACAGCGCCGCCTTTGGCGCTCCCATCGAGCTTGGCCAGCACGAGCCCGGTCATCGGGATCGCCTTGTGGAACGCGCGGGCTTGCGCGAGACTCGACAACCCGAGCACGGCGTCGAGCACCAGGAGCGACTCATAGCCGCCGCCTTCGAGCGCCTTGGTCGTGACACGTCCCACCTTCGCCAGCTCCTCCAGCAGGTTGCGCTGTGTCTGTAGCCGCCCGGCGGTATCGACGAGGATCACGTCATTCCCCCGGCTCCGCGCATGGCGCACGCCGTCGAACACGACGGCAGCCGGGTCCGCGCCCGGCTTCCCGGCGAACGACGCCGCCCCCGCGCGCTCGGCCCACGCCACCATCTGCTCGATACCCGCGGCGCGATACGTGTCCGCCGCCACCACGAGCGGATTCCGGCCCTGGGAGCGGAGGCGCCGTGCCAGCTTGCCGATCGTCGTCGTCTTGCCGGCCCCGTTGATGCCGTACAGAAGGATGCACGCGGGCGAGCCACTCAGATCCAGCTCGCGGGGCCGTTTCGACATCGCCGCTAGCGCAGCCTCGATCAGGGCCGACTCGGCTTCTTCGCGCGTGCGCGGCGCGCGTGCGCGCACGGCGGCCGCCAATCGAGCAGCCATCGCCGGTCCCATGTCGGCGGCGACCAACAGGTCCTCGAGCTCTCCGTAGTACCCGCCCGCGAGCGGCGGGCTGAGAGCGCGCAGGCCGGCGGTGAGAACTTTCCTCGTGCGGCCGCTGACGCGGCTCCAGACGCTCACGACCGCGTGGATCAGCCGGCCTGGGCCGTGCTGTTCCTCTGGGGTCCCCGCGACGCAGTCGCGAGAGGCTCCTGCGCTATAGCCGGCTTTCGAATGTCTTCCAGGCGGACCGACACAATGTGGGAGGCGCCGCTCTCGTCGAGGTGGATGCCGTACAGGGTCGATGCGTGCGACATAGTCACGTGGTTGTGCGTGATGACTAGGAACTGCCGCTCGGCGCCCAGACGTGCCACCATCTCTCCGAAACGGCCCACATTGGCATCGTCGAGGGCGGCGTCCACTTCGTCGAGGATCGTGAATGGACTCGGGTTGACCTCATCGAGGGCCAGCACCAGGGCGAGGGCAGCGAGAGACCGCTCGCCTGAGGACAGGAGCGTCACGTTCTGCAGTCGCTTGCGTGGCGGCTGAACGAGAATCTCCACCCCAGACCGCGGACCTTCGGCGCCGTCGGCATGACGCAAGGTGGCGCGACCCCCCGGGGCAAGCTGCGAAAAGTATTCGTGGAAGTTGGTCGCGACCGCGCCGAAGACCGCCTCGTAACGCGACTCCTCTTCTTCGCGCAGCTTGGCTATGAGCTGTTCCAGGTCGCCGCGGGCGGCCGTGATGTCGTCCAGCTGTGTGCGCAGAGTCTCGAACCGCTCCTCGAGCTCTCGGCACTCGGCTTCCGCGAGTGCGTTGGTGGGGCCGATCTCCTGCAAGCGCCGCTCCAGCGTCCGCATCTCCTTCTCGCGCGCCCTGCCGCCCGGAATCTCCTCTGGCGCAACTCCGTCCGGCATTCGCAATCGGATCTCCTCCATGCGCGCCGCGTGAAGCTCGGCCTCTCGCGTCATCAGCTCGAGGTTGCCCTCCAGGGTTCCCGCCTTGAGCCGGGCGTCGATGCGCGCTTCTTCCAATGCGACCAGGCGTCGAGCGCCCTCCGCCATCTCGGCTTCTTCGCCTGGTGCCTCGCGCTCGGCCTCGACGAGACGCTTCTTCGCGGCCTCGGACTCGGCGCCGAGGCGGGGCAGCACCTCAGCCGCAAGGGCGGCGCTCCCCTCGGCATCAGCCAGCCGGCGGCTCCGCTCTTCAGCCGCGCCGTCATGCCGGGCGAGGTCTTCCTCGACCGCGCCGAGCTGCCGTCGAAGATCCTCGCCGCGGTCGTGCCATCGCGCGCGTTCGAGCTCGGCCTGACGCGACGACGCCCTGTGCGCAGCCATCGCAGCGAGCTCGGCAGCCTTCGCGGCAGCCGCTTGCTGCGCCTCTGCAGCCAGGCGCTCGAGCTCGGGCACTTTGGCGGCTTCGATCCGCTCTGAATCGCGCGCCGCCTCTAGCAGCCGCTCCGACTCCTCGAGGCTCGTCGCCCCGGCGGCACGCTTCCGCAATTCGTCGAGCCCGGCCTCGGCCTCCTTGATCCGCTTCGCAGCCATGTCGGCTCCCGCGGCTGCCGGCTCCAGGGCTTCGATCTGCTCGTGCAGCCGGGCACGGCGCGCGTCGATCTCGACCCTCGGGTCGGCTCCGGCGCGGACCATTCCCGGTTCGCGATATACGCCCGCAATGGTCACGTCGACGCCAACGACCACGTGCCCGAGGAGCCGGCGCGCAACGAGCTCGAAACCCTTGCGTATCCGAACGTGCTGGAACATCGATCCTGCCTTCGGCTCGGGCGTGGCCCCAAACGGGTAAAGCACCGTCAGCTGCGGCCCCCGGGTCTCCCCCGTGGTCGCGGCCGCCTCTGCGTCAGCGGCCACGAGCGCATCCGCCAGAGGACCGAGCGTCGCCGATAGCGCGCGCTCGTACCCCGTCTCAGCTGTCACAACGTCACCGAGGCGCACGAGGCCGGGCGCCGTCACAGGGCGGAGCGATTCGAGGCCCTCGAGCTGGGAACGCAGCCGGGCGATCGAGACGGTGGCGGATTCGGCCGTCCGGGCCGTGGACCTCTCCGCAGCGAGCGCCGATTCAGCATCGGGAATCCCCTTTGCTGCCTCCGCCCCAGCGCGCGATCGGCCGACCTGCTGCTCGAGGAACTCGCGCCTCGTGCGCAAGCCGGCGAGCGACGACGTCGCGATGGCGACCGCTCTCAGCGCTTGCTCGGCCGTGCGCTGGGCCTGCTGCTCCTGTGCTGGATCCGCCGGCTCAACCGGTTGCGGAGTGGGCACTGCCTCGAGCGCTTGCACGGCTTGCGCAAGCTCGCCCTTCAGCTGGTCGCGGAGCGCTTCGGCGACCCCGGCCTGCCTGCGGTGTTCGGCATCCTCACGGCGCAGAGCGTCGGCGAACGCCGCGTGGCTCGCGGCCCGCTCCTTGGCGAGCTCGAGCGAGTGCTCGCCCGCGGCCAGCTCCAGGCGCAGGCGCCCCAACGTGTTCTGACGGTCGAGCCGACGGTCTTGCGCAGCCTGCATCTCGACGCGCCATCCCGCGAACTCCGACTCTGCAGATTGGGCTTGCTCGCGCGCCTCGATCAGGCGCCGTTCCAGCGACTGGGCTTGCGATGTTGCCCGCCGATACGCGTCGCGAGCTTCGCGCCACTCCTCCCAGACGATGCTTCCGCGCAGCAGCTCCAGCCGCGCTTGCGCTTCCGCCGCCTCCCGGGCGGACGCGGCCTGGACGCGCACCACCTCCAGGCGCGGTTCGATCTCCGACCGCAGGTCCTCGAGGCGGAGAAGGTTTTGTGCCAGCTCGGTGAGCCGTTGAGCGGCCTCCTGGCGCCGAGCCTTGACGCCGCGAACCTGCGCCGCCTCCTCCAGCAGCGCACGTCGTTCCGTGGGCGAGCAGACGACGATCGTCTCGATGTCGTGCTGGTCGATGATCGCGTACGAGTCGACGGTGAGACCGGTCGAGGCGAGGATGTGGATCAGGTCGCGGCGGCGCACCCGGGTCCCGTTGAGGAAGTAGTCGCTCTCGCCATCGCGCTCGACGCGTCGTTTGATCGCGACCTCGTGGTAATCCACGGGGAGACGGCCCGCGGTGTTGTCGAAGACGACGGTGACCTCGGCATACGCGGCCCGCGAGCGGCGCTCGCCTCCGGCGTAGATGACCTCTTCCATCTTTTTGCCTCGGAGGTCGCGCGCCTGGCCGGACCCGAGCACCCACTTGATGGAGTCGACGATGTTGGTCTTCCCGGAGCCGTTCGGCCCGACGATCGCCGTGACTCCGCCTTCGAATCGGATCTCGGTCGGCCGGGCGAAGGTCTTGAAGCCCAGCAGGCTCAGCGAGCGGAGGAACAAGTTCGCCTCAAGGTAGCAGATGTAGGGCCCATCTGACTCCAGGGCACTATATGTGCCCTAATCCAGGGCTTCTCCGAACTGCCGGCTCCGGGCCGGCGCCGGTGGTGCCGCCTCCGGCTCAGACGGCGGAGCGGGCACAGGTTCGGGGTCGGGAACGATCGTGAG